>JBJFDE010000320.1:0-1519 GCA_051889855.1 Candidatus Cryptobacteroides sp.
AGGCATAGGCCACATTTCGTCATCCACGATCATTTCGAGATGGTCTGCGCTATACCTGACCTTGTCCATCATATCCTTGACATCGTGAGAGTAAACTTTTGCCCTCTGAGCGATGTCCTCAATCCTGTTGGCTTTCTTGCGGGATTCAACAAGAGCTTCCACGTCATTGGAAATGTCATTGATATATTTGGATATTTTCTGGAGAGTCTTAAGTTCGCTCTGGCAAACATCAAGATATGACTCACCGAACACTTCCTTCATACCTTTGACATTCTCGATGAGAAGGTTCTGGTATTTGACAGCAGCCGGGATTACATGATTCAGGCAGATGTCACCGATGACACGAGCCTCAATCTGGAGCTTCTTGACATAGGTTTCGTTGAGAATTTCAAATCTCGCCTCAACCTCGTTAGGTGCAAGTACGCCCAAATTCTTGAAGAGGTCAATAGTCTGCTGCTCATGGTAAACCTCGTATGCTTCAGGCACATTCTTGACTGCCCTCAGGCCACGTCTTGCAGATTCTTCCTCCCACTCCTTGCTGTATCCGTTGCCTTCGAACATGATGTCCTTGGACTCGTTGATGAACTTGCGTACAGTATTCATGACTGCTGTTGAGCGGTCGCTACCGGCTGCTTCCTGTGCATCAACCTCCGCACGGAACTCAGCAAGAGCCTCGGCGACAGCACTGTTGACTACATAAACTGCAGATGCAACGTTCTGCGATGAACCGACTGCACGGAACTCGAAACGGTTTCCGGTGAAAGCGAATGGAGATGTTCTGTTGCGGTCAGTGTTGTCTGGGAAGATTTCCGGAATTGAGCGCGCAATCTCAATGGATTCCTTCTTAACTTCAGATTCACTCATCGAATTCATTCCGAGGATTGACTGGAATACTTTGTAAAGAGTTGAACCTGAGAAGATTGACATTACTGCAGGTGGAGCTTCATTGCCACCGAGCCTGTATGAGTTGCTGAGTGTAGAAACTGAGGTCATCAAAAGGTAATGGTGCTTGTGAACTGCCTTGACTACAGATGAGTAGAAAGAAAGGAACTGGAGGTTCTTGTCCGGAGTCTTGCCAGGGGAAAGAAGATTGACTCCTGTATCAGTCATCATTGACCAGTTGCAATGTTTTCCTGAGCCATTTACACCATCGAAAGGTTTCTCATGGAAGATTACTTTAAGGTGGTGCCTTTCAGCTACTTTCTGCATAAGTATCATAAGCATCATATTCTGGTCAACAGCCTTTGTCGCCTCGCAGAATACGGGTGCACACTCAAACTGGTTAGGAGCCACCTCATTGTGACGGGTCTGAAGCAGGATACCGAGTTTGTAAGCCTCAGTCTCGAAATCCTTCATGAAATTGTTCACCCTTGAAGGAATTGCACCGAAATAATGGTCTTCGAGCTGCTGGTCCTTTGCTGAAGTATGGCCAATTACAGTCCTGCCTCCGAGAACAAGGTCAGGTCTTGCATTGTAAAGTGCCTCATCTACAAGGAAATACTCCTGCTCAAGACCAAGG
>JBJFDE010000321.1:0-5323 GCA_051889855.1 Candidatus Cryptobacteroides sp.
ATTCTTCACTACCGGTAAGTATCCGGAGCACAATACCGAAAAGGATGTCGAGTCATCATTGACTATACGATGATGGAAAAGCAGCTCGAATATATTTACAATTTCACCTTGGCGCTGGCCAATACCACTGCCACTTTAGCTTTCCGTAAGGACAAGGCTCCGTCCAGAGGCCCTTCCTATGACGATGTTGTCGCTTATTATGATTGTGATGTCAGGCCTATGTTCCTCAACAGCACCGAACCGGCCCAGTTCCTGGAAAAATGGGTATATAAATATCTGAAATATCCTGAAGAGGCCGTGAAGGACGGTATCCAGGGCCGTGTAATGGTGGATTTCATCATCGGAAAGGATGGAAGCGTGTCGGATGTGAGGGTGCTGAAAGGAGTGTCGCCAGAGCTGGATGCGGAGGCTGTGAAGGTGGTCGCGGCTTCGCCGAAATGGAAGCCCGGAAGACTTAACGGCAACAAAGTCAGGACTTCAATGACCATTCCTGTTGAGTTCCGCCTTCAAAAGAAAGGCAAAGCAAGCTTCGGAATCAAGAAATAATATTATTTTTGCAAGCTATTTTTTTATAACCCGTATGGACTACAATTTTAAGGAAATCGAGACCAAATGGCAGGCCCGCTGGGCTGCTGAACACACATTCAAAGCTGAGAATGACAGCTCAAAACCAAAATACTATGTGCTTGACATGTTCCCATACCCTTCAGGTGCGGGTCTGCATGTGGGCCATCCGCTAGGCTATATCGCCAGCGATATCTACAGCCGCTACAAGAGACTTTGCGGTTTCAATGTACTTCACCCGATGGGATACGATGCTTTCGGACTGCCTGCAGAGCAATATGCAATCCAGACCGGCCAGCATCCTGCGGTAACTACCGAGACTAATATCAACCGTTACCGTCAGCAGCTTGACAGAATCGGATTCTCGTACGACTGGTCACGCGAGGTCAGGACTTGTGACCCTGAGTACTATAAATGGACTCAGTGGGCTTTCCTTCAGATGTTCAACTGCTGGTATGACAATGCCCAGGCAAAGGCTCGTCCGATCTGTGAGCTGGAAGATGCTTTCGCTCATGGTGGAAGCGCTGCCGTTGATGCTGCCTGCGGAGAATACAGGGAGTTTTCGGCCCAGGAGTGGAATGCAATGTCAGATAAAGAGAAATCTGAAGTCCTGATGGAGTATCGTATTGCATATCAGGGAGAAACATCGGTGAACTGGTGTCCTGCCCTTGGTACCGTGCTTGCAAACGATGAGGTCAAGGAAGGCTATTCCGTACGAGGCGGCCATCCTGTTGAGCAGAAGAAGATGACTCAGTGGCAGCTGAGGGTTTCTGCCTATGCCGGCAGGCTGCTCGATGACCTGGAGGAACTTGATTGGACTGATTCTCTGAAAGACATGCAGCGCAACTGGATTGGACGCAGCCAGGGTGCTGAAATGGTCTTCAAGGCATATAATGGCGACAAGGAATATGATATGGTCATATTCACTACTCGTGCGGACACAGTCTTCGGAGTTACTTTCATGGTACTTGCTCCTGAGAGCGAGTGGGTTGAGAAACTGACTTCGGACGACCAGAAAGAGGCTGTGGCTGAATATCTTGCAATGGCCAAGAAGAAAACTGAGCGTGAAAGGATGGCCGAGACAAGGAAGGTGACCGGAGTATTCTCTGGTTCTTATGCGGTCAATCCTCTTACCGGTGACAGAGTTCCGATATGGATTTCCGAATATGTGCTTGCAGGTTACGGTACAGGTGCCATCATGGCTGTTCCTGCACACGACAGCCGCGACTACGCTTTCGCCAAGCATTTCAACCTTCCGATAATTCCGCTTATCGAGGGCTGTGACGTTTCAGAGTCCAGCTTCGATGCCAAGGAAGGAATCATGTGCAATTCAGGCTTCCTGAACGGAATGACAGTCAAGGAAGCTATTCCGGCTGCCATCGACTATGTTGAAGCGCACGGAATAGGACACAGAAAGATAAATTACAGACTCCGCGATGCCATTTTCTCCCGCCAGAGATACTGGGGCGAGCCTTTCCCGATGTACTTCAAAGATGGAATCGCCACTCCGATGCCATTCGAAAAATTGCCTCTCCAGCTTCCTGAGGTGGATAAATATCTCCCTACAGAGACTGGTGAACCACCACTTGGACGTGCAAAGGACTGGACTTATGAGGGCTATCCTATCGAGAAGAGCACGATGCCTGGCTTCGCAGGTTCTTCGGCATATTACCTCAGGTACATGGATCCTCACAACACAGAGGCTCTGGTAAGCCGTCAGGCAGATGAATACTGGAGGAATGTGGACTTGTATATCGGTGGTACAGAGCATGCTACAGGCCATCTTATCTACTCTCGTTTCTGGAACAAGTTCCTTTATGACCTCGGATATGTATGCGAGAAGGAGCCGTTCAAGAAGCTAATCAACCAGGGTATGATCCAGGGCCGCTCGAATTTCGTTTACAGAATCATCAACACCAATACATTCGTGTCTTATGGCCTTAAAGACCAGTACGAGACCACGGAAATCCATGTTGACGTGAACATTGTTCACAATGACAAACTGGATATCGAGGCTTTCAAGGCCTGGATGCCGGATTTCGCAAATGCCGAATTTATTCTGGAAAATGGTGAATATATCTGCGGATGGGCCATTGAGAAAATGTCAAAATCAATGTTCAATGTCGTCAATCCGGATATGATTTGTGATACTTATGGCGCTGATACTCTGAGGCTTTACGAGATGTTCCTCGGACCTCTTGAGCAGAGCAAGCCTTGGGATACCAAGGGTATCGACGGCGTGAACCGTTTCCTCAAGAGAGTATGGAGACTCTTCTATGACAGGGACGGCCTGATT
Organism: Candidatus Cryptobacteroides sp.; assembly: GCA_051889855.1. Lineage (GTDB taxonomy): Bacteria > Bacteroidota > Bacteroidia > Bacteroidales > UBA932 > Cryptobacteroides. The sequence goes on from JBJFDE010000321.1 coordinate 2,861, forward strand.
GTTACTGATGAAAAGTCAAGTGCAGACGAGCTCAAGACTCTGCACAAGCTCATCGGCAAGGTCCGCACCGATATCGAGGCATTTTCGTACAATACCGCCGTTGCTGCATTCATGATTGCTGTCAACGAGCTGTATGACCACAAGTGCAGCAAGAGAGAGATTCTCGAACCTCTTATCATCCTGCTTTCACCGTTTGCTCCGCACATTGCAGAGGAACTCTGGGAGGCACTCGGCCATAAGGAGAGCATTTCCTTCGCTTCATTCCCTGAATACATCGAGGCCTATACAGTTGAAAACAGCTGCACCTATGCGGTTTCCTTCAATGGAAAGACCCGTTTCACCGTTGAACTTCCTGCAGATATGTCCCGTGAGGATGTGGATGCACATGTGCGTGCCATGGACCAGACGGCGAAATATGTTGCCGGAGGAAATATCGTGAAGGTGATTGTTGTTCCCGGAAAGATTGTAAACATTGTAGTGAAATAATCGGAGGCATTTATGAAAGCCAATAAAGTCTTGTCGGTCATTTGGGATTATTTCCTTTTGTCGCTTGGCACTGCCCTGTATTGTATGGGGTGGACATCTTTCCTGATTCCGAACGGCATAGCCAGCGGTGGACTGACCGGTCTGTGTACCATCATGCAATTCGGCACCGGTATTCCGATCGGATGGAGTTTCCCTGTACTGAATGCCTTTCTGCTCATCGTAGGAGTTCTTTTCCTCGGCAAGGCATTCGGATTCAAGACAATTTATGTGATTGCTCTGTCTTCACTGCTCTTTGAAGTGCTCCCTCATTTCCCTCAGCTGGAGGTCACCGATATTCCTGACAAGGTGATGGTTGCACTCGTTGGTGGTGCCATGGAATCCATCGGCATCGGTCTGACAATCCTTCGTGGAGGCAGTACGGGAGGTACGGACATCGTGGCGATGGTCGTCAACAAATATTGGCCGGTTTCACCCGGAAGGGTGTATCTGGTGACAGATTTGTTCATCATTTCCCTGATGCTTCTGGTTCCAGACAAGGGTCTTGTCGATATGATTTACGGTTATGTGGTGATGATTGTCTTCTCGTTCGGAGTGGATTATGTGCTCTTGGGAAACAAGTCCTCTGTCCAGATTCTGGTGTTCTCGCCAAAATACAAGGATATCGCTGACCATATAATCAATAATGTCCATCGAGGTGTCACTGCACTTCAATCCGTCGGCTGGTACAGCCAGGCTGAAGGAAAGGTTCTTCTGATAATTTCCAGAAAGCATCAGATGAATGAGGTCATCAATGAAATCATGAAAATTGACAAGAAAGCCTTCATTTCCGTATCCTCGGCCAACAGTGTATATGGAGAAGGATTCGAGGAAATCAAGACCGGCATCCGCTTAAAGAAGAAAGATAAGCCATCAGAAATCGCTTAAAAGTTGAAAAAACTGATTAAAACAGAAAAATCTTCCATTCAACCCCCTTGCAGAGCCCTCTGCAAGGGGGTTTTGTTATAGCTTTGTATAAGGAAAGCGTAAACTGATAACCTAAAATAGATATGGAGATTTTGACAGAGGCGATGATTTTACTATGGATGCTGATGATTACCATTTATGTTTTTTCGCGCAATGGAAGGAGTGAGGATGTGGACTGGAAGGTGAAGCTGCTACCCTTGCTTTTATTGATGGATGTATGCCTTATAGCATCGGGGATGGGGATTAAGACAGGAACGGGGGCAAGGCTGATGCTGGACTTGTCGCTTATGCAGATTCCGCTCATTTTCCTGATTTATTCAGCCTGGAATTTCGAAGATTCCAGAATGATTTTTATCCTGACTTCCGGAGGTTGCCTGACTATTTCCACCGGACAGCTGCTTTGTTCTTTCGGGGTGATTCATCCCCTTTCTTCAAAAATCATGGTATGGATTGCAGTTATGGTCATGGCCCTGACATCGATAATGTATGTTGTAGGACTGACCTGTCATCTGTTGAATGTAAACAATGTAATGAAGGCAGCTTCGTCATGGAGTTACATTTGCCTTGGGGCGGATTGCGTCCATGCGATGCTCATGTTGCTTTTGGCATTGCTGACTTTACTTTCAAGCAGTATCAGCGGGTGTTATAACGGATTGCATCTGTGTCTGGCTGACCTACTGATGAGCATGAGCGTCACAGCCATTGTGGCCAGGATGGTGGGCAAGACAGCTTTTGTCCTGATGAGGAAAAGGGAGAGGACCATTATTGAGTCAATGAAGCTTTCGATGGTGGCCATGCCGAATGAAAATGACAGGGATGACGGTCTGTACAAGACCATATATAAGAGACTGACTGATTATTTCGAGCAGGAAAAGCCTTATCTTCGGAGCGAGCTGACAATAAATGACCTCGTTCAGGTCGTCTATTCCAACAAACTGTATATTTCTCGTGCCATCAGCCAGTGCACGGGACGGAATTTCAGGCAGTTTGTAAACTATTCCAGGATAAGGTATT
>JBJFDE010000322.1:0-1514 GCA_051889855.1 Candidatus Cryptobacteroides sp.
GCTTCCCCGCCGGCATATTCCTCCGTGGCAAATGTAATAAATTTACAGAAAATATGCAATCTTCGAAGGTAATTAAAAACTGACAAAGTAAAATAATAATTACCTGCAAATATAGTTCAAGTTTTGGAAGTTGCCAACGATTGACCTTTACCACAACCGGCACGACTTCAAAGTCATCCATAAATTAATTTTATTTATAAATAAATTTTGGATTTATGTAAAACGAAATTATCTTTGCAAAAACGATAGATATGGAACAGACAAGACAGAAAATAGCCGCCGAGCAGATTGAAGAGGCGATGAAGGCTCGCGGGCTGGGCAGGAAGCAGTTCGCAGATTTGATGCACAGGAATCCTTCCGAAGTGACAAAATGGTTGAGCGGCAAGCACAACTTCACCATTGCCCTGCTTCAGGAGATATCAAATGTGCTTGGGGTACAGATTACTGGAGTGGAAGACATTGATGCATTGATCAATGGTTTCGAGGATGGCAATGTAGCGGATTCATTGGAGGAGCCTGTAGCTATCTATGGAAGAGGAACCAGCCTAAGCAGGAAAATCAAGAGGCGTTCCGCAGAGCTCGGGATCAGCGCAAGGAAATATATTGAAGGCCTGGTGGATGAGGAAATACGCAAATCCACGGAGCTGCCGAAGATAGCATTGCCGGATGTTTTTGATGATGATGTAGAGAAGTATGCCGGAGTGATGGCCTGCCCGTCTCCGGAAGATTTGGCAAATGATGAAAGGCTTGCGAGGATATGGAACAAATAAAAGTATTCGTTGACACAAACATTGTCCTGGACTATTTCTGCGGTAGAATGGGAGACGTATGCGCAAAAACAATTGTCCAATTCGGGAAAGACCCGAGGATTGAACTGTGCATCTCGATTCTGACTGCCATTAATGTACTATATATCACAAAGAAGTATGCGACTACAGTGAAACCGGACGAGATTGCCCGAATATACAGGATTCTGCCGCAAGATTATGGACAATACTGCAACGCACAAACCATCGATATCGATGATTTCGAGGACGCCCTGCAGTTAGCCTGCGCTGTCAGTGGCGGTTGCAGGGTATTTGTGACACGTGACAGAGATCTACTCGACTCTGATATCCGGTCAATTTTGGTCCTCTCCCCCGAGGAATTCATTGAAAGAATCAAATTATAAGTGCCATGAATGGATTATTCACTTTCTTGTTGATTGCCACATCGCTGTCATTGGTCTACTGGATAGCCCCCCCTTCGGGGCGACCGCAGGAACCTCAAGGGAATCGCCTCACCGTCAGGTTCTAGATGCTGTGGCATCTCAGATTAATCCAGCCGAAGAGGAACACTTTGGAACCAATATTTTGCTTGTCCAGCATCAATATTTGACAGTTCAAGCAACATTTCCGCCAACATCAAGAAATATGTTATATCTTTACCAAAACAATGAGCGATGAAGAAGGGCCGCTTAATTAAAGAATGGTTAGGTATTACACTTGAGACATACCTGTTGTATAACCTGCTTT
>JBJFDE010000323.1:0-1514 GCA_051889855.1 Candidatus Cryptobacteroides sp.
CTTCAGGCAGCACCTCGGGCAGTCCCCGAGCCTCTACCGCAAGAGTCATTGATGCTAAGACTAAAAGAGATTATTCGGGTGAATATCAGTAAAGGAATCCAAAAGCCCAAAGAGGAATCTTGTTTCCAGCAGCCATATCAATGTCATCTACTGCGAGCGCTGCTTTGTCCTTATCCTCATCACTAATCTGAGCCATTCCCTTACTAGCTCCACCGACTTCTATGACAATGTCATTGTCGATGCGGAAATCTCCAGTCTTTACGCCATACTCAACCTTATGACCGGCGGAAGCCAGTTGATTACAGAAGAAACACTCCCGAAGTGTTCCAATCTCAGGTTCCTTACTACACAGGCTGAAGATTTGGTTCGTGTTGTCCAGCATAAGTTTCTCCGGCTTCTGCAGGTCCGTGATTGTATCCTGCCTTGCATATACATTCCGCGTCAATTTAGCCTCGGCAAGATGCTTCATATATCTCAACAGTGTCACCCTGTCAATCCCGACACTTTTCGAGAGCTTCGCTATGTCAACCTGATATGGCAACAGCCCGGATACAACCTGAAGGAAAGCCTTGATCTTGCCTGTATTCTCAATGCTCACATTGCGGTACTTTGTCAGTTCGGTATCTATGGTATAGTTGATTACATTCTCGATGACCGTCTTGTATGTCCGTTTCTTTTCAAATGAGAACGGATAGTAGCCGGACTTCAGATAGTCCTGAAAGAACTCCAGAGGCCTGAATTCTTTTCGGACCTTCATACAAAAACCAGCAGGATTTGCAAGCAACTCGTCAAGTGTTACCGGAGAGACTTCCCTGCCCGTCCTGAACCAAAGATATTCCCTGAAAGACAATCCGGGCATATCGTATATGTCCTGACGACGGGACAAGTCGGTTTCTCCATCATTGAGCTGTATGAGTGAAGAACCGCTCAATACCACACTGAGGTGCTTGAAGAGATCATAAATCTCCTTTATCTCCCTGCTCCAGCCGTCATACTTATGTATCTCATCAATGAACAAATGTGTCCCACCCTGTCTTACAAATGCCGCTGCCGTGTCAACCAACGTGTGGGTTGTAAAGTAGCCAGTGTCTGCCGAGCAGTACAAAACATGTCTGTCTGATACGCCATATTTCTTTAAAATGAGCTGAAGCATCAGAGTGGATTTTCCGACTCCTTTCGGACCTCTGATCAATATCAGTCTGGAATCCCAGTCAATTGTCTTCATGAGCTCCCTCTCAAATAAAGTTGGCACATCGCTAAGGTACTCAAGATGTCTTTCAAATAGAGTCTCCATATTTTCTATTACTTTCTGCAATATTAAAAATGTTTATCCGAATAAACAAATATTATCGAAAAATGTTTATCCGAATAAACAGAAATGGTGACTCGATGATAATACCACGAAATAGCAAAATGTTCCCAGGAGAAGAAATGGCCGGACTCCTGTCAATGAGGCCTCACAAACTGCGGAAACAATTCATCCCCTGAAGCATCCTGTGAAAAACCGAAGCCCT
>JBJFDE010000324.1:0-19884 GCA_051889855.1 Candidatus Cryptobacteroides sp.
AATCAGATTGCTATCGCCGAGCAGAAGGAACTTACCCGCAAACTTGAAGATTTCAAGAACGACCGTGATACCATGGAAGAAGTTTTCGAGAACAGGGAACAGATTGAGATTTCCAAATATTACGAAAGACAACCTAAGCCAGCTCTCGTTGCCATTGAGGAGTTCAAGGATAACGAGATTCTTTACAGGATGGCAAAACAGGAAGATAACGACTGATCATGCTTCAAAGGCTTCACGTCAGCAATTATGTATTGATAGACTCTCTGGATATAGATTTTCCGGAGGGTCTGATTATTATTACAGGTCAGACCGGTGCCGGAAAGTCCATTCTTCTGGGAGCATTGTCCCTGCTGATGGGCGCAAAGGCGGATGCCGGAATGATTAAGGACGGAGCCGACAATTGCGTGGTCGAGGGTGAATTTGAAACCTCCGACCCGATACTTCGTGCCCTGCTTGAGGAAAATGACGTTGATTGGGATGACGGCCATCTGATTATCCGTCGTCTGGTCAATCCGTCCGGAAGGTCCAGGGCTTTTGTGAATGATTCCCCCGTGTCCGTGGGGATTCTTCAGGATTTGTCTTCCCGCCTTGTGGATATCCATTCACAGCATCAGACATTGCTTCTTTCAGACCGCCAGTTCCAATTGTCGGTACTTGACCATTATGCCGGCAATGGAGATCTTCTGGCTGAATGTGGCAAGGCGTGGAAGCAGGTTCAGGACTTGAAGTCCGAAATTAGCTCAGTTGATGAGCAGATTGCAAGGTCTGAAAGAGACAGGGACTATAACGAAGCCCAATTCAGGCAGCTTGAGGCAGCTTCATTGAAGGAAGGTGAACTTTCCGAACTGGAAGAGGAACAGAGGCAGCTTGCCAATGCGGAAGAGATAAAGACTTGCCTTTGTACGGCTGAGTCCGCCTTTGACCAGAATTCTTCGGAAGGGGGCACTTCTATTGATTCTTCCTTGAAGGAGGCTGTAAGACAGCTTTCCAAGGCAGGAAGATTCATTTCGGATGCGACATCACTCTCTGAGAGGCTTGATTCATGCAGGCTGGAACTTGAGGACATCCTCTCTGAAATATCCTCAATTAATTCTTCCGTAAATTTGTCGCAGAGCAGGCTTGAGGAAGTTGAGGATCGTATGTCCCTGATTTACGGGCTCATGCACAAGCATGCCTGTGCCAGTGAAAGTGAATTGATCCGACTCAGGGACAATTTGTCGATGACTATATGCGACAGCACCCTTCTGCAGGAAAAACGCAAGTCACTGGGTATTGCCCTGGAATCTGCCAGGAAGAATTATATCCAAATTGCAGATTCACTGCACAAGTCCAGAATAGCGGCTGTCAAGCCATTGTCCGAATCAATTCAGGAATCTGTGCGCTCACTCGAACTTCCTTATGCAGTTTTTGAAGCAGCCATTTCAGAGGTTGCACCGAGTGCCTCGGGCAAAGATCAGGTAACATTCCTCTTCAGTGCCAACGGAACGGCACCTGCTGATGTGGCAAAATGTGCTTCGGGAGGTGAACTCTCGCGCATAATGTTGTCCCTTAAAGCCATGATGGCGACTTTCACTCAGATGCCTACCCTTATTTTTGATGAAATTGATACTGGTGTATCAGGAAGCGTGGCTGACAAAATAGGTTCCATGATCTGCCAGATGGGACAATCAATGCAAGTGTTTGCCATCACACACCTGCCTCAGGTCGCAGCCAAAGGCAATGCGCACTATCTTGTGAGCAAGGAAATGAACCCCCAGACTGGAAAAGCAGTCTCGTCAATCAACAGGCTTGGTGACAGGGAACGCGTGCTCGAACTTGCACGCATGCTCAGCGGCTCCACTCTGACTGAAGCCGCCATTGCAAATGCTGAATCTCTTCTAAAAGGTTGTTAGTACTGCTTTACGCTCCATCCGCTTCCGTAAACGATTCTGCGGACTCCTTCGTTCACCCATCCGTTGTCCGAATTTTCCCTTCTGAACATGAAATTGCTCTGAAGCATCTTTCTGTCTTCGAGTTTGTTCATCCATGACCTGCCATGCCTGCTTGACATCTCAAGGCAGTATCGGGTGATGTCATAACCCTGGAAGGCATACTGGGACGGTTCTGCATTGAACAGAGCACGGAACTTCATGAGGAAGCTCATCACTTTCTTGTCATTGTAGTCTATATTGTATGCATTGCAGACATGAAGGTTTGCATTGTGAAGGTTCTCAACCTCGATGGTCTCGAAGTTCCTTATCTTGGCCGGAGCATAGAGGACCACATCGTATTTGTTGTGAATCAGTAGATTGATGTTCCTGACTACGTCATTTACGAAAGCCTCGCTTTCAGATGCCACCACGAATATGTTGCATGCCGTCATGCTCATCATTCCTGACAACGGCCCCAGCACATTCCTTCCTTCGAGGATGCTGTATGAGAAAGGCTTGATGCTGATGCCCTGTGACTCAAGAGCTTCTCTCATCATAGAAACTGTTGCATTGTCCCTTGAGCCTTTTTCTGTAATGAACAGCACCTGGTCATCTTTGCGCATCTGATGTTTCATCCATTTTGCAAGGTCTTCATAAAGGATATGGTGCGGAGTCGGAATCTGAATCAGATTGTTGAATTCCGCAGCCAGTGCCTCTGCTTTCGGATCAAGCGGGGACACAACAGGGCAGGTTTGGGGCACTGACCTCAATGTCCTTTCAAGGTCTGCACTTGAAACAGGGCCGATGACAATATCGCTGTTTTCTATTCCCCGATAGTCGGAAGCCTGAGTCTGGAGGGAGGAATCGAAAAGATTCAAGTCAATGTCCATGCCTTCTTCAGCAAGGTCACGTACGGCAACAAGAGCACCTGCATAGAAGTCCATGAGATTCTTGCTGCACTGCTGGCCATCTGCCTTCAATGGAAGTATGAGGGAGAGATTGATTTTTCTGTTCCATAAGAATGAGTCATAGTCTTGCTCCTCTTCCTTATCTTCAATCTGGTTTTCCTGTTCAACCGTCATATCTGCATTTTCAGCAGCAAGCTGCTCATCTTCAAACACCTCATCAGCAAAAGGTATCTCAAGTTTCTGCCTTGCGGTCAGCTTCCTTCCTTCAAGATTGTTCACCTTCATGATGGCAGTAACGGACACTCCGTATTTTTCCGCTATCATATCCAGGTCTTCAAACCATTTGACTGTATGGACCTTCCTCTTTCTGGCCTTTTCCTGCTTTTTAGGCTGTTCCTTCTGCTCTTCTACTGCTTTAGGTTGCGGGGTTTCTTCCTGCACGGCCTCCTGTTGTTTGGCATTTGCTGCAATCTCAGCCTTTGACAAGATTGGAATAAGTATTATTCCATTTTTCTTCAGCCCTGTCTCCTTCAGATTCGGATTGACTGCGTAAATGTCATCAATGCTGACCTCATAGGCCTTGCTGATAGAATACAAGGTCTGCTTTTCCAGTACGATGTGCGAATAGTAAGTCTTGCCGTCAACTTTCACTTTTTCCTTTGAAACGGTGACAGGTGTGGCATCATAAGTCTGTGCGGAGACAGCCTGGCCGATGTATGTGAAGCAGACAGCAAGCAAGATTAGTCTGCAAAGAATCTTTTTCAAATTATCCATAGTATCATCTTCCGTTCAGAATTTCTGAACTGTTTTATTTCCTGATATGATTTATGAAATCAATCAATTGTTCGGAGAAGTTCTTCCATGAAAGCCGTTCTTTCTCCTTTCTTATGTTCGTGATGAAAGACTGTTTCAGCTGAGGGGCTGCGAAATATCTCTCAATCTCATGCCTGATTGCCTCCGGAGTGCATTCCGGAGCGACAATTCCGGTCCCACTGTCACCTACGGTCTCCCTGAGTCCGCCCACATCCGTCACAATCATCGGTATTTCAAAATGATAGGCGACGGAACTGATTCCGCTTTGTGTTGCGCTCCTGTATGGAAGGACAGCAACGTCTGCCGCCGAGAAGAAAACTGACACCTCGGAATCCTTGATATATTTCAAACTCAGATGAATCCTCTCCGGCTTTGCCAGACGGTCTATTATCTTCTGGTACCTGTCAAATGAACCATAAGGTTCACCGGCTATGATGAGCTGATAGTCTTCAGGAAGCTTTTCGAAAGCTTCAAGCAGGATGTCCAGTCCTTTATACAGTCTTATCAGGCCGAAAAACAGGATGGTCTTTCTTTCCGGGTCCAGACCAAGTTTGCGTGAGGCCTCCTCACGGGGGACAGGCTCCCCGAAATGGGAGTAGAGCGGATGCTGAATCACTCTGAAATCTGCATCTGGACGCAGTCTCAGCAAGTCTTTCGACACTGCTTCACACAAGGTGACGCACCCGTCGCTTCCCGAAAGAAAATATTTAGTCAGCGGAGTGTCGAAGAATCGCTGCTCATGCGGAACCACATTGTCCAGGATTGATATCACCTTGCAATGCTTCCTCATCCTGCGGGTAATGTAGCCCAGAGAAGGAGCGAAATATGACATCCAGTATCTGACAATCAGCACGTCAGGTTCCCAGGAACGGATTTGCCTGTAAGTGCTGACATAAGAAAAAGGATTAGCCGTATCAAGCAGAGATACGCTCTCCACCGGTACGGCTTCATCATCTTTGGTAACATACTGCGTCTTTCCCGGGAAAAGAAATTCCGGATATTGTCTCTTGAAATTGAATGCCTTGACAATATGAGTTTTGCTCAGTTCTCCGTAAAGACAAGCGTTAAACTGAGAAATTCCTCCGCGATACGGGTAGAAACAGGACAGTATAGCTATTTTCAATTATTTATCCTCTTTTTTGTTTTTATTCTTTACATACTCCTCGTTGAGGCCTGCGAGAACAACATCAGTAATGTCGAGGTTCGCATCAGCTGTAATGACAGGAGCACCACCCTGGTTGGTAAGAATCATTGCATACTGTTTTTCAGCATTGAAATTGTCCAGGTATGTCTTGATTGCATCGCCGAGCTGGTTCATCATTACGAGCTGCTCTTCCTGAATCTCCTGCTGTTTCTGGGCTGCATAGTTGTTGAATTCAGCTTCCTGCTGCTGGAGCTTCTGGCTCTGAACCTCAGCGACTGAACGGGTCATGAGACCTTTGTCGATTTTCTCCTGGAAAGATTTAACGTCTGTCTCAAGTTTCTTGCCCCTTCTGTTGATTTCTGCCTGGATGTTCTGAACTTTTGTCTCCACAACGCTTCTGAGATCGTTTGCCATGTCATATTCCATGAGGATTCTGTCAAGGTCTATGTAAACGATGTCTCCCTTCTGGGCCGCAACTCCTGATTCCTCAGTTGCAGCTGCGCCTTTGCCGTCTGATTTACCTGTTGTAAAGAAAAGAATTCCGAATACTGCTACAGCTACCAGTGAAATGATGCTGAGTACGAGTGGTGTCTGTTTCATTTTGTTTTATTTTTTATTATTGATTATTCGATTTATTGCCAAGACCTGTTACATAAGGTGCATAGATTTGCAAAGATAGCTAAAAAATCTTAACTTTTGAGAGATATGCATGTATTGTTTGTTCCAGACCCATATAAATAGCATCACAAATGATGGCATGGCCAATTGATACCTCCGCCGTCCATGGAATGTTCCTGATGAAGAACTCCAGATTTTCAAGACTCAGGTCATGTCCTGCGTTGACCTCAAGTCCTGCTTCGCGTGCAGCTTCCGCCGTTTTTATGAAGTCGGCAATTGCAGCATCCCTGTCACAAGGGTAGCCGGTAGCATAAGGTTCCGTATATAGTTCAACGCGGTCACATCCGCATTCTGCTGCTGCGCGGGCCATCCCTGGAATAGGGTCGATGAATATGGATGTCCGTATTCCTTTTTCCTTGAATGTCTTACATACTTCTGTGAGGAATTCTTTATTTCTTATGCAGTCCCATCCTGAGTTTGATGTGATGGCATCAGCAGCATCGGGAACCAAAGTCACCTGGTCCGGAACAACCTCCAGCACAAGGTCTATGAAGGAGGGGATTGGATTGCCTTCAATATTGAATTCCGTTGTTATCAGAGGTCTGATTTGCCTTACGTCGGAATACCTGATATGTCTTTCGTCAGGCCTTGGGTGCACCGTGATTCCTTCGGCACCGAATTTCTCACACATGACTGCTGCATGTGCCACATCTGGCATTTTGCCCCCACGTGCATTCCTTATCGTAGCAATCTTGTTGATGTTTACACTTAATCTTGTCATAATCCGTTTCATTTACCAAGCGACAAAAATAGATAATAAACTTCAATAATTGTAAAGAAAGTGCTATTTTTGGGATTTTATTGGCAAACGGACTAATCTACATTGACGGAACACATATGACAGCATATATATATATAGGTAAGAAAGGGTCTGAATCTGACGAAAGAATCATACGTCTGAAGGAGTCCTTGGAAAGTGGAGGTTGGTCAGTCGTGCAAGGGACTGGTGCAGAGGAACTTCCGCCAGAGACTGAGATGATATTGAGCGTTGGCGGAGACGGATCCTTCCTGTCAGCATCTTCAGTTGCATCCAGACTGGGCATTCCGGTTGCCGGGGTCAATCTCGGCCGGCTGGGATTTCTTTCTGAGAACCGTCCGGAAGATGTTGCAAGTGCTTTGTTGTCAGGAGAATATGAGATTGAAGAAAGAGGAATTCTGTCAGCTGTTCTGATGGGCTCGGGTTTGAACCAGCCAGAAGAATATACGGCTCTGAATGAAGTGACGGTGCATCGTAGCGGAGCTGCAATGCTGGGAGTGGATGTAATGGTCAATGGGGAAAAACTTCCGACATATTGGGCGGACGGACTGGTAATATCCACAAGTTCAGGTTCAACAGCCTATTCACTGAGCGTCGGCGGTCCCATAGTCCTGCCTCAGTCGAAGGTCCTTATCATTTCACCTATTGCCCCTCACAACCTCAATGTTCGCCCTCTCGTGGTCCCTGATTCGTCGGAAATAGTACTTTCGATGCATTCACGCGACCCACAGTTCACATTCACTTCAGACAATCGCAATATATGTGCTTCTTCAGATACGATAGTCAAAGTTTCAATGGCACAGTTTTCGCTTAAACGTGTCCGGCTCAATAAATCGGATTTCATCAATGCCCTCACGGAGAAGTTGTTCTGGGGTGAGGACGTCCGCAATATCAAATAATAGAAATATTACATACCTATGACAACAGATGACAGTATGAAAGTGCCTCTACATGTCTCCATCATCATGGATGGAAATGGGCGATGGGCAAAACAAAGGGGGAAGGAAAGGGTTTACGGCCATTTCGAGGGCGTGGAAAGCGTCAGAGCATGTGTTGAAGCATCCGTGGAAACAGGGGTGCGCTATCTTTCTCTTTTTGCTTTTTCAGAGGAGAACTGGGGAAGGCCTGATGCAGAGGTCAATGCTCTTATGGAACTGATGGTCAAGGCAATGCGTGCTGAAATGGATAGTCTCAACAAGAACGGCGTCCGCTTCATGGTACTTGGCAACCGTGCACATCTTTCAGACCAGGTGAACCAGGTCATTGACGAATGTATGGAAATGACAGCATCCAATGACACCCTTACTCTGATTCTGTTCATGAGTTACAGCGGCAAGTGGGATATTCTCCAGGCTGCAAAGAAACTTGTCAGCCAGGCTGCATCCGATCCCGCCTCAGTTTCTTCGCTTCTGTCAATGAGCAATGAAGATTTTTCACGCTACCTGATAACCGATGGTATTCCCGATCCCGACCTGATAATCAGGACCTCTGGTGAGAGCCGCCTCAGCAACTATCTTCTTTGGCAGGGAGCCTATTCGGAACTGCTTTTTGTAGATGTGTTATGGCCGGATTTCCGTAAGGATGAATTCCGCAGTGCTCTGGAATCCTATTCAAAACGGGACAGACGATATGGAAAAGTCAAATAATTGCGTATATTTGCAGTTTTGAATCAAATTACACGGATGAAAATCAGCAGGATTATTCTAATAGCGACACTTTTGGTGCTTTCTGCAGCCTTCGCCATAACCGCTTCAGGTCAGACAGAAGGTGAAGGTGTTGTTGTAGATTATAACAGCCCCAAGAAATATATAGTAGGAGGTGTCAGTGTTGAAGGCACCAATTATCTTTCACCGGACCAGATCATACAGGTATCCGGACTTCAGAAAGGTCTGGAGGTTACAGTGCCGGGCGAGGATATCACCTCAATAGTCAAAAGGCTTTGGCTTCAGCGTTATTTCGAAGATGTATCCGTCTCGATTGACTCTCTTTCTGCCAAACGCGATACTGCTTTTTTCAAGATTTCCGTAATAGAGCGTCCTCGTGTTTCCAAATGGACGTTCTCCGGCGTAAAATCAGGCGAGCAGAAGGAGCTTCAGGAACGTCTCAACCTCAAAAGGGGAGGAGAATTTTCAGAATATGTTTCCAAGACCGCTTCTGACATCATCAAGAGATATTACAAAGAGAAAGGATTCTACAATGTCAATGTGGATGTGTCTTCGAAGCGTGATACCATGATCCGAAGCGCCATCCGTGTCAATTTCCATGTAGATAGGGGAGAGAAGGTGAAAATCAAGAAGATAACCTTCTCAGGAGCTGAGAATGTCAAGGAGTTCAAGCTCGTCCGTTCTATGAAGAAGACCAAGGATGCCCGTTTCATGAACTTCTTCTGTTCCAAGAAATTCAACGAGTCTGAATATGACAATGACAAACGCAACCTCATCAGTGCCTTCAACGAGGCCGGTTACAGGGATGCAAGGATTGTCAAAGATACAATGTATTATATCGAGCCGGGCCGCCTGCAGATTGATTTTCAAATTGATGAAGGAAAGAAATATTATTTCCGCGATATCACATGGACTGGAAACTCCGTTTATTCTTTCGACGTTCTCAACGAAATCCTCATGATTAATAAAGGTGATGTGTATGACGTTGTGACAATGGAAAAGAGACTTTTCGGTGGCGGAAAACAAAATGAATACGACATTTCAAAATTATATAAGGATAACGGATACCTTTTCTCTCAGATATCTCCTGTCGAACTCAATATCGAAGGTGACTCTGTGGATGTGGAGATGAGGGTCGTCGAGGGAAAACCTGCGACATTGAACAACATCATCATCAATGGAAACGACCTTACCAATGAGAGAGTCGTGCGCCGTCAGGTCTTCACACGTCCGGGATATCTCTTCAGCCAGACTGACTTCGAACGTTCTATCAGGGAAATCGCTTCAATGGGACAGTTCGATGCGGAGGCTATCACCAGTGCTGGAGGCTATTCAATCCTTCCTAATCCGATGGACAACACCGTTGATATTGTATATAATGTGACTGAGAAACCTTCCAGCCAGCTTGAACTCTCTGGAGGCTGGGGCGGCAATACCTTTGTGGCCACTGTCGGAGTCAGCTTCAACAACTTCTCCACAAGAAGGTTCTTTGACAAGACTGCATGGCGTCCGGTGCCTCTGGGAGATGCACAGAACCTCGCAATCCGTTTCCAGACCAACGGTACCTATTACACAAGCCTTTCAGCAAGTTTCTCAGAGCCATGGCTTTTCGGAAAGAAACCTACTTCTCTGAACATGTCTCTTTACTATACCAGACAGACAAACTCATATCTTGCATTCAACATCCTGAACAATGACGAGTATATGGAGGTCTATGGCTTTGCAGCAGGTATAGGCAAAAGGCTCAAATGGCCGGACAACTATTTCGTGCTCTACAATCAGATCAGCTGGCAGACTTACAAATTGCAGAATTGGTCATATCAGTTCCTCTTCAATACTGGTATATCCCACAACTTGAGCTATACCCTCAGTTTGCAGAGGAATTCAACAGACCAGCAGATTTATCCTCGTCAGGGATCGGATTTCTCTTTCTCCCTTCAGCTGACCCCGCCTTACTCACTCCTGAGAAAGAAAGGACTCAAAGGCTTTGATGAGAATGGAAATGAGATTCAGGCCACCAACTGGAAAGAGATCAACTACAATCTCCAGACATCCCAGCAGAGGTATAAATGGATTGAATATCACAAATGGTCATTCAAGGGTGCAATCTATACCAAGCTTGTCGGCGACCTTGTCTTGATGGCCCGTGCACAGTTCGGATATCTGGGTTATTATAACCGCAACTGGGGTTATTCTCCATTCGAGGGATTCCGAGTCGGTGGTGATGGTATGTCCGGATATGATACTTACGGATCAGAAATCATTTCCCTCCGAGGATATGAGAACTACTCGCTTACTCCGACTGCAACATCATCATACAATACTACTGGAAACTATTACTCCGGCAACGTATATGACAAGTTTACCGTAGAGCTCCGCTATCCGGTGATTCTCCAGCCGCAGTCCACAATTTATGCACTGCTCTTCCTTGAGGGAGGTAACTGCTGGTCGGATATCAGGGATTTCAATCCTTTCCAGATCAAGAGGTCTGCCGGAGTGGGTGTGAGGGTGTTCCTCCCGATGATCGGTCTTCTTGGAGTTGACTGGGGATGGGGATTCGACGATCCTGTAAACGGAAAGAGCCAGTTCCACTTCGTGATAGGACAACAGTTCTAAGTCCAGCCACAAGACACTGACACTAATGAAATCATTATAAATAAAATAACATGAAAAAAATCTTTTTGATCGCAGCTATGGCAATGATATCACTTGCCGCTGCTGCACAGAACATTACTTTTGCTTATGTGGATTATACTGAACTCGTCCAGCTGATGCCTGAAATGGATGCTGCCCGCGAGCAGATTGAGGCTGCAAGCGTAGAGGCTCAGGAAACTTATCAGGCCATGATGGAAGAGTATCAGACCAAAGCTCAGCAGTTCCAGCAGAAACAGGCTTCATGGACTCAGGCTATCAGGGAGAGCAAGGCTGCTGAGCTTCAGCAGATTGAGTACAGAATCCAGGATTTCCAGCAGGCAATCCAGCAGGAGCTCCAGCAGACTCAGCAGACTCTCCAGGCTCCTATCTATGAGAAAGCTCAGAAAGCTGTGACAGATTTGGCAAAGGCTAAAGGTGTGGCATTTGTATTCGAGAAAAGCTCAATGCTTTACATTGACCCTGCACAGGCAATTGACCTGACTCCGGAAGCAAGAAAGGCCCTCAATATCCCTGAAGGCAGGACTATAGAGTCTCTCCAGGCTGAACTTCAGGCCAAAGCACAGGCTGCACAGGCAAACGCACAATAATCTCCCTTTACAGGGCAGTTTTTTAAGCGATTCACGGAAGTGGGTCGCTTTTTCTTATAAAATAGTAGCAAATCAGGAAAATTATTATAAATTTGCAAGAAATTTAATCTATTTTATTATTTATTAACACAATGCAACACAAGGTAATTGATACTAAAGATGTTGTAATTCGGTTTGCAGGAGATTCGGGAGACGGCATGCAGCTCACCGGGTCTCTTTTTGCAGATATGTCAGCAATCTTTGGAAACGAACTTTCAACATTCCCGGATTATCCGGCAGAAATCAGAGCCCCTCATGGTACAGTGTCCGGCGTATCCGGATTCCAGGTCCATATCGGAAGTGAAAGCATCAACACCCCGGGTGACTTTTGCGACATGCTCGTAGCTATGAACCCTGCTGCACTCAAAGCTAACGCCAAGTGGCTCAAGAGGACGGCAATGGTACTGATTGACGGAGATACCTTTGATGAAGAAGGTCTCAGAAGAGCAGGACTCAAGAGCGATGACCCAATCGCCGAGCTCTATATTGAGGACCGCGCCATCATCATTGCTCCAATCACGACACTCACTGAAGAGAGTCTCAAGGACAGTGGACTTGACCGCAAGACCATCGTCAAATGCAAGAACATGTTCACACTCGGAATGGCATGCTATATCTACAACCGTCCGATGGAATATGTATTCAAGTATCTTGAAAAGAAATTCTCAAAGAAACATCCTGAACTGATTGAACCGAACAAAAAGGTTCTTAAGGATGGTTTCAACTATGCCGCAAATATTCAGGCTATACCGAATACTTATACAGTAGAGCCTGCAAACCAGAAGAAGGGACTTTACAGGAACATCACAGGAAACCAGGCAACTGCATGGGGACTTCTGGCAGCTTCTGAAAAGTCAGGACTTCCATTGTTCTGCGGTTCATACCCTATTACTCCTGCTACAAATATTCTTGAGGAACTTGCCATTCACAAGAGCCTCGGAGCCAAGACAGTGCAGGCTGAAGACGAGATTGCGGGAGTTTGTACGGCCATTGGAGCCGCTTTTGCCGGAAACCTTGCCGTTACAACGACTTCCGGTCCCGGACTTTCACTTAAGAGCGAAGCCCTCGGACTTGCCGTCATGACAGAACTTCCTTTGGTTGTCATCGACGTCCAGCGCGCCGGCCCATCTACAGGTATCCCTACCAAAACTGAACAGACCGATTTGAATCAGGCCTTGTACGGACGAAACGGAGAGTGTCCTATGGTAGTCATGGCAGCTCATTCTCCTGCAGGATGTTTCGACGCAGCCTTCAATGCAGCCAAGATTGCCCTTGAGCACATGACTCCTGTCCTTCTTCTTACTGAAGGATTCCTCGGAAACGGCTCGGAACCATGGCTCATCCCATCGATGAAGGATTACCCTAAGATTGTCCCTCCGTTCGCACTTCCGAACACAGAGTACAAACCATACGAAAGAGACCCTGAAACCTACGTCCGCAAATGGGCCGTGCCGGGCATGGCAGGATGCGAACACCGTGTGGGCGGTCTTGAGAAAAACCACGCCGGAGTCCTTTCTTCCGATCCTCAGAACCATGCCCTGATGGTACATGAAAGGGCAATGAAAGTTGAGAAAGTTGCTGACAGCATCCCTGCCCTGGAAGTATTCGGTGCAGAAAGCGGCAAGCTTCTCGTTGTCGGCTGGGGTGGAACTTACGGACACCTTCTTTCAGCTGTCCAGCAGGCCCGCGAAGATGGGCTTGATGTGAGCCTTGCTCATTTCGACTACATCCTTCCGCTGCCTAAGAATACTGCAGAAGTATTCTCAAGATATGAAAGGATACTCGTATGTGAACTCAACAGCGGACATTTCGTGAATTATCTTCGCGGTCGTCTTCCTGAGTTCAAGTTCAGCCAGTACAACAAAGTTCAGGGACAGCCGTTCCTTGTTCAGGAAATCGAAGAAGCTATTCGGAAAAATTTGCAATAAATAGGAAATACAATGCCAAGATATACATTCAAAGAGTTCAAGAGCGACCAGGAAGTCAGATGGTGCCCGGGATGTGGTGACCATGGAGTGCTCGCAGCCCTTCAGAGGGCTTTGCCGGATGTAACTGAAATTCTCGGATACAGCAAGGAAAGATATGTTGTTGTTTCCGGCATCGGATGTTCTTCCCGCCTTCCTTATTATATGAATACATATGGTTTCCACAGCATCCACGGCCGTGCGACAGCCATATCCACCGGCATAAAGGTGGCAAATCCCGATTTGACCGTATGGCAGGCGTGCGGAGACGGCGATGCCCTTGCCATCGGAGGAAACCATTTCATCCATGCCATCCGAAGGAATGTCGATATCAACATCATTCTCTTCAATAATCAGATTTACGGCCTGACCAAGGGTCAGTATTCTCCGACATCCAAATTCGGAGCCATAACCAAGACATCTCCGTATGGAACAGTCGAGCCACCTTTCAATCCTGGCAGTCTTGTTCTTGGAGCCAAGGGTACATTCTTTGCGCGCAGTCTTGATTCAGAACTCAAGCTCAATGAGGAAATCATGCTTGCTGCAGCAAAACACAACGGTTGCTCTGTGATGGAAATGCTTACCAACTGTGTGATATTCAATGATGGAGCACATAAGTTGATTGCCGACAGAGAGGTCAGGGCCGACAGAACCATTATTCTCAGACAAGGAGAGAAAATGATATTCGGCAAGAACCGTGATAAAGGCCTCATGCTTGACGGAATGGGACTGAGAGTGGTGACCATTGGCGAGAATGGCGTAACTGAGGATGACATCCTGGTTCATGATGCACATTCCGAGAACGTGGGAATCCATATGATGCTTGCTGACATGAAATATCCGGACTTCCCTGTTGCTCTGGGTGTTATCCGTGATGTTGAAGCCGTTACCTATGATGACGGTGTCCGCGATCAGGTTGAACTTGTCAAGTCGAAATCAAAGATCCAGTGCGTGGATGACTTGCTTCGCAGCGGATCGACATGGGAAGTAAAATGACCATAACCAAACACATAATTATATAATAATGAATACCAATAAGATCATGGCCGGACTCCAGGCCAAGTACCCTTACGAGAAAGAATATCTCCAGGCAGTACGCGAAGTGTTGGAGTCTATTGAAGATGTCTATAATCAGCATCCCGAGTTTGAGGACGCAAAAATTGTAGAGAGAATCGTTGAGCCTGAAAGAATCCTGACATTCAAAGTCACATGGGTGGATGACAATGGGGAGATTCAGACTAATACCGGTTACAGAGTTCAGTTCAACTCTGCTATCGGCCCATATAAGGGAGGTCTCAGATTCCACCCGTCAGTCAATCCTTCAATCCTGAAATTCCTCGGTTTTGAGCAGACTTTCAAGAATGCTCTTACAACCCTTCCTATGGGAGGCGCAAAAGGCGGATCGGATTTCAATCCTAAAGGAAAATCGGATGCTGAAATCATGCGCTTCTGTCAGGCTTTCATGCTTGAACTGTGGAGAGTAATCGGTCCTGACCAGGATGTGCCTGCAGGAGATATAGGAGTCGGCGGCCGTGAGATTGGTTATCTCGACGGAATGTATCGTAAACTTGCCCAGCAGTACAATACCGGAGTGCTTACCGGGAAAGGCATGACCTGGGGAGGCTCGATTCTCCGTCCTGAAGCTACAGGCTTCGGAGCTGTATATTTTGTCCAGCACATGCTCAAGATGCAGGGCAAGGAGATAGCAGGCAAGACTGTAGCACTTTCCGGCTTCGGAAACGTTGCCTGGGGTGCAGCTACCAAGGCTACCCAGCTTGGTGCAAAGGTCATCGCCATTTCCGGTCCTGACGGAGCAATATATGACCCGGAGGGAATGAATGCAGAAAAGATTGCATATATGCTTGAACTCAGGGCGTCCAACAATGACGTAGTTGCTCCATTCGCTCAGAAATTCCCTTCAGCTACTTTCTACCCGGGAAAGAAAGCATGGAGCATCAAATGTGACATTGCGATGCCTTGTGCATTCCAGAATGAGCTGACTGGTGCCGATGCCGAGGAGCTTCTTGCAAACGGAACATGGCTTTGCGCTGAGGTTTCCAACATGGGTTGTACTCCTGAGGCAATCGCTGCATTTCAGAAAGCCGGCATCATGTTCGCTCCCGGAAAGGCTGTCAATGCAGGTGGTGTCGCAACATCCGGACTTGAGATGACCCAGAATGCAATGCATATCAGCTGGACTGCTGCCGAGGTGGACGAGAAACTTCATCAGATTATGTCGTCCATCCATGAGGCCTGTGTCAAATATGGTACACAACCTGACGGTTACATCAACTATGTCAAGGGTGCCAACATCGCGGGATTCATGAAAGTTGCGCATGCAATGCTTGAGCAGGGCATTATCTGATAAATATTTGATGATTTCAATAATAAAAGGGCTGACTTTTAGTCAGTCCTTTTATTATATATGGTTGTAAGGAATCTAAAAAAAGACTAAATTTGCGGCCTATTCGTTGGACCGATAATCAATATAAGTTAAACTAATAGATATGTACAAAAATTTCTTTGGCTACCATCTTGTGGAATCATACCATGAATGGAAGAAGGCTCACAGAGTTGACGAGAAAAAGCTGGTCTCAAGGACCATCAGGATTGTTGTCGCTATCGTAGCAGCCCTTACAATCTGGTGTCTTCCGATGGAAAACTGGATCGATGGCATGACCATCATCCAGAAGAGAACATTGGCAATTTTCCTTTTCGCAACTCTCATGTGGCTTTTCGAGGCCGTTCCTGCGTGGACAACCTCAGTCATGGTCGTGGTATTGCTTCTGTTCGCTACTTCAGACAGCTCGCTTGTCTTTTTCAGAAATGCTGAACCAGAGGCACTTGGAGCATTCGCAAGTTACAAATCCCTCCTCCACTGTTTTGCTGACCCTATCATCATGCTGTTCATTGGAGGTTTCGTCCTTGCAATCGCTGCATCCAAGAGCGGACTTGACCTGTTCCTCGCAAGAGTGATGCTCAAACCGTTCGGAAAGAAACCTCATTGGGTTCTTCTCGGATTCATCATGGTTACTGGAGTATTCTCAATGTTCCTCAGCAACACTGCAACAGCTGCAATGATGCTCACCTTCCTCGGTCCTGTGCTCAAATCACTTCCTGCAGACGGAAAAGGAAAGACAGCTTTGGCATTGGCAATTCCTATCGCAGCCAATGTCGGTGGTATGGGTACGCCGATAGGAACCCCTCCTAACGCAATCGCATTGAAGTATCTCAACGATCCTGCCGGTCTTAACATGAACATCGGATTCGGTGAATGGATGTCATTCATGCTTCCTTTCACAATCGTGCTTCTTCTCATTGCATGGTTCCTCCTTCTGAAAATGTTCCCGTTCAAGGCAAAATACATTGAACTTAACATTCAGGGTGAGATTAAGAAAGACTGGAGGTCGATTGTTGTTTATGTGACATTCGCTGTTACCGTCCTTCTTTGGGTTCTCGATAAAAAGACAGGTGTGAACTCCAATGTCGTGGCAATGTTGCCAGTCGGTGTGTTCGCAATTACAGGTGTCCTGACAAAACGTGACCTTGAGGAAATCAACTGGTCTGTCCTCTGGATGGTTGCCGGTGGTTTTGCACTTGGTGTAGGACTTCAGGAGACAGGACTTGCACAGACTCTCATCAATGCAATTCCATTCGGAAGCTGGCCTGCAGTAATCATGGTGGTTGGTTCAGGTCTTATCTGCTACGCAATGGCAAACTTCATTTCACATACAGCAACTGCAGCCCTTCTGGTGCCTATTCTTGCTGTTGTCGGAATCAGTGTCAGCGGTAACCTTGAACCTCTCGGCGGTGTGTCAACCCTCCTCATCGGAGTCGCTATCGGATCATCCCTCGGAATGGTTCTCCCGATTTCTACACCTCCGAATGCCATCGCTCATTCTACAGGAATGATTGAGCAGAAAGATATGGCCAAGACAGGTCTCATCATGGGCTGCTTCGGTCTTGTAATCGGATATGTAATGCTTATTTTCCTCGGATCTAACGGTCTGATCTAAGCATATTCCAGTATTGAAAAAGCGGTTGGGCGCAGGAGTGGAAATTAAACTCCCGTCCGGCCGCTTTTTTTGTGATTATTGCTGATTTGTCGCCGCGTTTTTGCTTTTCACATTTTTTTTCTCCACCTTTGGTGCCGTTTAACCGAAAATTAACACTAATCTATCATTGATATGGCTTATTTTTCATTTCTTGGACATCCGATGAATGTCAAAAGATGTGTTTCATTCCTTGCAGTTTGTATCATAACATTTTTCTTCGCATTGGTGCCGACATCATTCTTTGGAACTGATCCGCAGACAATGCAACCAATCTTCACCCTTACCCAGCAGCGAGTGATTGCTATTTTCATCTTCACTGCCCTGATGTGGATTCTTGAAGTCATTCCTACGTGGACTACTTCCGTAGTGGCCATTGTTTCAATCCTTCTGACTACTTCCAACAAGGGACTCGCTTTCCTGATTACAAAGGAGAATGTAGGTACCCTGACCCACTATAAGGATATTATGGCAGCATTTGCTGACCCTGTCATCATGCTCTTCCTCGGCGGTTTTGTTCTCGCGTTTGCGGCTACAAAAGTCGGCCTTGATGTACAGCTCGCGAAAGTCATGCTCAAACCATTTGGCAAGAATCCCAAGACAGTGCTTCTTGGAGTTCTTCTGGTTATCGGAGTGTTCTCGATGTTCATGAGTAACACAGCAACTGCAGCTATGATGCTTACCTTCCTTACTCCGGTTCTTGCAACTTTGCCAAAAGACGGTGGCGGAAGAATTTCCCTTGCTTTGGCTATTCCGATTGCTGCCAATATAGGAGGTATGGGTACTCCTATCGGAACTCCTCCGAATGCAATCGCTCTTGGAGCCCTCAATGAGGCCGGCTTCGAGATCAACTTCCTTCAGTGGATGGTCAGAATGGTTCCGTTCGTAATTGTAATGCTGCTTATCGCATGGGTTCTGCTTATGAAAATGTATCCGTTCAAGGCAAAATCCATCGAACTCAAAATTGAAGCCGGCAATATCAAAGCCACTCCTTTCCAGAAATATGTAGTATGGGTCACCTTCGCCCTTACAATCTTACTTTGGGTGTTCGAAGGCGTATTCAAGATTAACTCCAATATCGTGGCAATGATTCCGTTCGCCGTATTCTCTGCTACCGGAATTCTCAAGGCACGTGACCTTGACAAGATAAACTGGTCTGTTCTCTGGATGGTTGCCGGAGGTTTTGCCCTTGGTACAGCTCTTAATCAGACAGGCCTTGCTGCCAACCTGATTGCCCACATTCCGTTCACAAGCTGGAATGCAATCGTGGTGATGATTGTAGGAGGCCTGATCTGCTACTTCCTTTCCAACTTCATCTCGAACTCAGCATCTGCCAACCTCGTCGTTCCAATTCTTATCGTTGTCGGCACAGCCATGAAGGACATACCTTCATTCCAGAGCCTCGGTGGAGTTCCTGCTATGATCATCGGAGTTGCCATTGCCGCATCAGTGGCTATGTGTCTGCCTGTAAGTACGCCTCCTAATGCTCTTGCCCATTCAACAGGAATGATTACTACCAGACAGATGACCACAGTCGGTATCATCATGGGTGTTATCGGACTCACACTCGGATATCTCATGCTGATTTTTATCGGCTTCTAACGAATAAGTGTACTAAAATCTAAATCAATTGACATGAAGAAAACATTTGTAATTGCACTGTCGCTTTTTCTGGCTTTGCCTTCATTTGCGGCAACCAAAGAATCAAAGGACAATGCTCCTGTGAAAGAGCATCTTCAGAATCATTTTAAATTTTACGGATTCATCAGAAACTTTTTTGCATTCGATACTCGCGAAAGCACTGCCGGCACAGGTGACCTTTTCTACTATTTGCCGAAAGACCAGAAATTGAACGAACTTGGTGATGATCTGAATGCAATGCCTTCATTCCGCTTCCTGGCTCTTACTTCACGTGTCGGAGTTGATGTAAGCGGATATCAGGTCGGCTCCACCAGTTTTGGTGCAAAGGTCGAGGCTGACTTCTATTCAGGACTTTCGAAAAGTGAGACATCGTCAAAAATCAATGGAACGGCCCAGCTGAGACTCCGCCAGGCCTATGTGACCATCGGCTGGAAGGATCTTCCGATGTCAGGTGAGGCCAAAGCAGCTGTTTCATTGAAGATTGGACAGGCATGGCACCCTATGGCCGCTGACCAGCCCCATGTCCTCAGCCTTGAGACCGGAGCGCCTTTCGGACCGTTCTCCAGAACACCTCAGGTGACTATGGATGCAAACCTTGGAAAGCACGTGACACTTACAGCATCTGCAATCTGGCAGCAGCAATATTTGTCACAGGGCCCGAGCGGAGCATCTGCAGAATATATAAAGTATTCATGTACTCCTGAAGGTTATTTGGGCGTGTCATTCAAAAGTGACAACGGCTTTCTTGCAAGAATCGGTTCAAATGTATTGAGCATCAAGCCTCGCAGAACAGGTAAGAACTCGAATGGAGTGGAAGTCAAGGTTTCTGACAGAATTACTACATTCTCTCCTTTCATATATCTCCAGTACAAGAGTGGTAAATTTGAAGCAAAGGCGAAATCAACTTTCAGCCAGGCTGGCGAACACATGAACCTGATGAGCGGTTACGGAATTACAGAAAAATTTGCTGACGGTCATTATGAATATGCACCAATCCAGACCTCATCTACATGGGCATCGATTAGCTATGGAAAGAAATGGCAGTTCATGCTCATGGGTGGTTACATCAAGA
>JBJFDE010000325.1:0-1513 GCA_051889855.1 Candidatus Cryptobacteroides sp.
TCAAGCATATTTCTTGTGATTTATTTCTTTTTCTCAGTTATATTTATTATCTTTGCTGCCGAATTTCGGGGTTACCCGAGTAATTAATAATATTGGAATCATGTTAATAGGAAGAGAAAAAGAAAAGGAGACGTTATTGAGCGCGCTCACATCAGACCAGTCGGAGTTTATAGCCGTCTATGGCCGCCGCCGCGTGGGGAAGACCTTTCTTATACGTGAGACTTTCGGCTATAAATTCTCGTTTGATCATACGGGGATTCTTGATGCGCCACTGAGAGAACAACTGTCTGAGTTTCGAGAGTCGCTATATCGTGCAGGCATGAAAAGCAAGGCTTTGCCGAAGACATGGAACGAGGCATTCCACCTTCTTGAAGGCTGGCTTGCCGGACTGCCAGAAGGCAAGAAAATCGTGTTTATTGACGAACTTCCGTGGATGGACACAATGCGCTCCAATTTCATCCGTGCGCTGGATCATTTTTGGAATAGTTGGGCTACGGCGAGAAAGGACATCGTCCTCGTGGTATGCGGTAGTGCCACATCGTGGATTATCGATAATATCGTCATGAACTATGGCGGTCTTCACAACCGCATCACCAAAAAGATACATCTGCATCCCTTCACTCTTCATGAATGTGAACTTTTCTGCCAGTCGCGTGACCTCGGCTATAAGCGCAACCTTATTATGGAGGCGTATATGGCAATGGGAGGCATACCATACTATTGGAGTTTTCTGAAGAAGGGGCTGAGCGTGGCGCAGAACTTCGACCGTATGTTCTTTGATGAGGACGGAGAATTGGCGGGAGAGTACGATGCGCTCTATGCCTCGCTCTTCAAAAATCCCACAGTACATATTAAGGTAATAAATGCCCTGTCGGCAAAGAAGGCGGGAATGAGGAGAAGTGAAATCCTCGAAAATGCGAAACTCTCTGACAACGAGCAGTTCAGCAAGGTTCTCAAGGAACTGGAGCAATGTGGTTTCCTGCGTAAATACACATGCCTTGGCAAGTCGGTCAAGGACTCCGTATATCAGCTTATGGACAACTATACCCTCTTTTATTTCCAGTTTATCCTCCACAACAAAAATGGCGACAAGTGCTTTTGGACAAGTATGTACAATTCTCCACTGCACAATAATTGGGCTGGACTGGCATTTGAACGAGTATGTCTTGAACACCTCGAACAAATAAAAAAAGCATTGGGGTTCAGTGCCGTAATCAGCACCGCTCATTCCTGGACAACACAAGGGGCGCAGATTGACCTGCTCATCGACCGAAATGACGGCATCATCAATGTGTGTGAGATGAAATACAACAAGGGTAAGTATGCGCTCAGTCAGGAGGAGATAGAGAGGATGCAGAATCGAGTGAACAGACTGCAGGAGGAAACGGGAACCACAAAAACAATCCTCCAAACTCTCATCACGTCATACGGTTTGACTTCCGGCTCAGACACCCACACCATCCATAGCCAACTGACAATGGATGACTTGTTCGGATAAGCGTTTATCAAAATT
>JBJFDE010000326.1:0-5313 GCA_051889855.1 Candidatus Cryptobacteroides sp.
ATATGCCAACGAATACGGCAACAATGACAGGACATACAGATATATTGCAAGCAGCGTGATTACCGTATGTTCAGGCAACATTGACCAGGTTCTTACATTAATGTCAAAACAGTCAGAGTTGCTGAAAAAAGGAGTGGTTACAGGTGGCAACACCTGGGAGAACCAGGTCCAGTTCAAATATGAGGGTCTCAATGAAATCAAGCCTGAAATGATTGAAGAAGCTACCAAGAATGCCCGTGAGGTTGCGGACAAATTTGCCAAGGATTCCGGCAGCAGACTTGGAAAAATCAAGACAGCAAATCAGGGAACCTTCACCATCGAAGACAGGGACAGCAACACTCCTGAAATCAAGAAAGTTCGCGTGGTCACCTCAGTAACCTACTATCTCAAGAACTAGAAAGACTTAAAGTTATCCTTTATATAACTGTCTGCATAGAATTCTCCGGCAGGCAGTTTTTCTATTTTCCCATCAGGAGAAATATGGGCAATCGCATCAGCGTGTCTTGCCGCCAGGGAGAGTTCATGGGTAGAAAACAGGATGGTCTTGCCCTGCTCCATGGAAAGCCTTGAAAGCAGTTCGCAGAGCTCATGTCTTCCAGGAGGATCGATAAATGAGGTCGGCTCATCAAGCAGGATGACTGGAGTCTGCTGGGCAAGTGCCCTGGCTATCATGATCCTCTGACACTCTCCATCCGACATCTTGTCCATGCTTCTGAGTGCGAATTCTTCCATTCCGACCATCTTCAGTGCATCTGCCACACATTCGGCATCCCTCTCCTGCATCCGGCCAATCCAGTTGGTATATGGAGCCCTGCCAAGGGAAACTAGATCCCTGCAAAGCAGATTGGGCACCCGGATTCTTTCAGTGCTGACAAATGCCACAGTCTTTGACATGACGGAAGGGTGAAGATTCCGGACATTCTTTCCGTCAATGATGATATCTCCGTCATAATTATTTGACAATGAGGCAATTGAACGCAGCAAAGTGGATTTTCCACAACCGTTTCTGCCAACTAGGGCTGTAAGTCTGCCTTTGTCGAAAACACAATCAACATTGTCCAGAAGCATCCTTCCGGGATAACCCATGGAAAATTTCACTAACCTTATCATATCGATTTGTGTTTAAGTACAATCCAGAAAACAAGAGGTATTCCCAGAAGGGAAGTTATTGAATTTATCGGCAGGGCAAGCTGTTTGGATACAATATCACAAAAAAGCAAGGCCGATGATCCCAGCAGAGCACTCGAGGGAATGAGGATACGATGGTCGGCGCTGCGCATAAGAGCCCTTGCAACATGAGGAACTGCCAGTCCGATAAACCCTACTGGTCCGCAGAAAGCGGTCACGCTGCCTGACAGAAGAACAGTGGAAAGAAAAAGCACATTCCTGGATGAATTTACATTCATTCCCATGCTCCTTGCATAGTCCTCTCCTAAAAGCAATGAATTCAATGACTTGCAACTGATGACCGACAGGATGAAGCCGACTGCAAGAGCTGCGGAAAGGACAATGAGCTGAGAGTAGGTCACATTGGCCAGAGAACCCATAGTCCATAAAACAAAGGCTTTGAGAGCCTGTTCATTGCTGACATATTGAAGGACCTGGACAATGGCATCCACCCCGCATGAGAGCATCATTCCCAAAATCAGGATGACCATGATATCTTTGATCCGGCGTCCAAGAAAGGCAACTATG
This sequence comes from Candidatus Cryptobacteroides sp., assembly GCA_051889855.1. Classification (GTDB taxonomy): domain Bacteria; phylum Bacteroidota; class Bacteroidia; order Bacteroidales; family UBA932; genus Cryptobacteroides. The sequence goes on from JBJFDE010000326.1 coordinate 1,696, forward strand.
GCCAGGACCAGAGCAGCACCTGCCCAAGCGGCTCCTGCCATACCTAAAGATGAAACAAACTGCCCGAGGGAAGGGGATAGGAAAGGAATTCCGAGGATGAAAAGTGCAACTCCGAGACTTGCTCCGGAGCTGACACCCAGGACATAAGGTCCGGCGAGAGGATTGCGGAATAGGGTCTGCATCTGAAGTCCGCTCACAGAAAGAGCCGCACCTGCATGCAATGCGGCCAAAGCTTTCAAAAGCCTGATGTTCAGGACGACAGTCCCTACAGAATCAGGAACTTCGCCACCGCTCAATGCCTTCAGGACATCGGACAGGGAGATGGCTGCTGAGCCGCTGAGAAGGTCACAGAGGAAAAGCAGCAGTACAAGAGCTGTCAATGCCAGGAATATCAGCCAGTTGCGTCTCATTCTATCTTTCTGTAATATGTCAGTTCATAGTCTCCCGCTATCTCAGGATGAATTATTCCGATTAAGTCTTGAAGGACAAGGTCAGGTCTGACCACGCCGGATTCCCAGAAATCATTACCTCCTTCAGGACTGAGTCTGAGGTTGTTGTCATATACGGCACCTTTTACAACACTCCTTACTCCGGAAAGCTGGGGAAATCTGCCGCATAGTTCATCCATTGTATTCACGCCGGATACGTTCAGCCAGATATCTGCCTGACTGCAAAGCAAATAAGCCTCCTCCATATCTACAGCAACAGAAGCGTTGCCAGCCTTGCCTCTGAATACGAAATCGCCTCCGGCATCTTCAATCAGCTGAGTCATATAACTGCCCTCGGAGGGCAGGAACCAAGTCCCGGACCAGGGAAGATTCAGCATCACCTTGGGGCGATCCAAAGAAACCACATCGTCTTTCAGAGCATTATACCTCAGAGAAACAGGCCCGAAAGCCTCCACGGCGGCATCGCGACAGCCGGCAATCTCACCCACTGCGACCATCCACTCTGCCTTCCCCAAGGGATTGTCTTCGAGATATTCACCTATATAGGCATAAGGGATGGAAAGCTCTGCCAATTTCTTTTCAAGAGGGGACTCACCATGAACTCCATATAAAAGAACAATATCAGGCCTTAATGACACCAGAGTCTCATAATCAACATATTCATCATATCCGACCTCAGCAACCTCTCCCTCACGTACACTATCATCATAGAGAAAACCAAGCCCGGAAACCCCGACAATCTTTCCCTCCGCACCGGCATATCCGAGCATGGCCACATGCGAGGAAGACATGCAGATTATCCTTCCGGCATCGCCACAGATGACTTGCCCGTCAAAGCCCTCGGGTTGTGTTTCACCTGAGCGGAGAATCATAAGCATTTTTCTGACCTTGCTTGCTCCCTGCCATGGATTGTCGGAGATGATAAGGGTACTTCCGGCCTCGGTCCCGAGTATGCGGAAGCCTTTGGCATAGACGGGGTCGTACACCACCTTGTCAAAAGCAGACAGGTCGCAAGGTATGCCTGAACACGCGGCTATAAGCAGGGAAAAGACAAGTGCGATATATGTTTTCAGTACATTTTCCATAAGCGGACGCAAATTTACTAAATATCGGTTATTTTTGGGTATATTTGCACAGTAAGATTTGCCTATAAGCTTAAAACATTGATATAACCACACTAAAACAAATTAGTTTTACATTATAACAAAAATGTTATGACGATAATCAGACCTGCTTTACCAGAAGATGTGCCATTTTTGGCTGAAGTTGTTGCGGTTGCAGCTTCACTTGTAACCATGGAAGAACTCCGGGATAATGGCAAGGACGAGCGTATCAAAGTAATGGAGGAACTTTGCGCTTCTGACTGGAGTCTTTACAGTTGGAAAAGGGCAATCACTGCAGTGGACCGGGAAAGCGGCCGGAGCGTAGGCTGCATTATCAGTTATGACGGAGCCATATACGAAAATGCCAGGGCCCTGACTTTTTCCTATGCGGAAAAGAGGCTCGGTCAAAGCTTCGGAACAACTGGCATTGAAACCCGTCCGGGAGAATACTACCTCGACTCCATGGCAATTCTTCCCGAATTCAGGGGAGAGAAACTTGGTCAAAGGCTGATGAATGCCGCAATGGAGCTTGCAGCAGAACAAGGCCATAAAAAAGTGACTCTCATAGCGGACAAGCATGCACCGCGTCTGAGAGCCTATTATTCACAGCTTGGCTTCAAGGAAGCAGAAGAAATCATTTTCTTCGAGCACCCGTATATCAGGATGGTCAAAGAAATTATTTAATCCGATAAAATTTCCTGTCAAGCTTTCCGTTGTATGTACGTTGAATCTTGTCCACGGCCTCATAATAGGTAGGAATCTTGTATGGTTCAAGCTTGGATTTCAGGTACATGGCAACGGAATGCTTGTCAAGTGAATGCCCACCTTCAAGCACTACAAGAAGTTTCAGCACAGGGCCGATTACAGGATGTACGGCTGCTATGCAGATGCATTCTTTCACTGATTCATGTCCCATTGCTGCATTCTCCACCTCAAGCGGATCAACTTTGAATCCCCCGACATTGATTACGTCACCCCTGCGTCCTTTGAGATGAATCAGGCCGTTTTCATCGACAAATCCGAGGTCTGACGTAATTATCCTGCCATCCTGCAGCACCTGCGCCGTGCTTTCCGGATCATTCACGTATCCGCTCATGATTGTTGGTCCTGAGACGATTATGCTTCCGTCAGGAGTGACTTCTACCTTGGAATTCTTCATAGGCCTTCCGATGCAGCCTTCCATATATTTGCCATCGTTGAAATCATAAGTGCAGACTGCACCTATTTCAGTGCCTCCGAGAGTGTTGTACAGGCGCGAATGAGGGAGAGCCTTTGCAAGCCTTTTCATATCCTTGCCCGTTATTGGTGCGGCACCTGTTTCGATGAAATCTATCTTGTCGGCTGCCGCACACAGCTTTTCATAAGAGAATTCCATTATCATGCGAAGGCTTGCAGGTACCATGAAGGTTGCAACCTTGTTGTATGGCAGCTTGAAAACGTCAAAGAAGGCATTGATGTCTTTCAAACCGTCAAGAATGCAAACGGTGCCTCCGGCAATCAGCACAGGATGAATCTTGAAAAGGGAAGCGATGTGGTTGAGCGGGCCGCTGATTATGTAAAGCAGCTCGTCGGTATAGTGCATATCGCAGATGAAATTGTCCGCACAGGATTCAAGAGCAGTCCGGGAAAGCATGACACCTTTGGATTTTCCGGTAGTTCCTGTTGTATAGAGAATATCCTGGATATCTTCAGGAAAATCGCATCTGCTCACCTCATTCTGTATGTAAATGAAATTCTCCTGTACCGCCTGATGCTCAAGTGGTACTGCAATTGCTTCAAGATAATGAATTGCACAATAATTAATTATAAAATCTATATCCTGTGATGCCCGGAATACATATGGCATGCCTTTCCTGAGCCCGTCCTGCCTCATCAGTTCGGCTCTTGCAATGATCATGTTCCAAAGATCCGAATAGTTAATCTTGTCTTCAGAGCAAATCACAGCTGTCTTGTCCGGTGTTTTCTGCGCATGCAGGCAGATACCTTCTTCAAGTGTCATGGCTATTTGTTCAATTTAGATTCAACCATAGCGACAACCGAATCGATTGTCATGAAATTTTTCGGAG
>JBJFDE010000327.1:0-5311 GCA_051889855.1 Candidatus Cryptobacteroides sp.
TACGTGTCTCTGGAGGATATCCGCAGAGATATGTTCAAGAAAGACTTATACGACACTCTTCATGTCTATAATTTCATGAAATCCGCAACGGCCTATGTATATGTGGATGAAAAAATGGACAGTGTGATGAAGAAGTTCGAAAAAACCGAAGCCTGGAATCTTCCTGTTGTGGAGAAGGACAGGACTTATGTCGGCTTCGTTTCCAAATCCAAGATTTTCTCCGCTTATCGAGACCAGCTCAAGCAAGTGTCACATGACTGATCCGGCCGGTCCTAATAACCACATATATGCAGGAACTTTATATCAAGACCATAGCTGCCAAGCTGGGACTCCATGTCTGGCAAGTTGAGAATTGCATCACTTTATTTGAGGATGGCGCAACCATACCCTTTATAAGCCGTTACAGAAAAGAGCGTACCGGCGGCCTCGATGAGGTAGCCATTGCGGAAATCAGGCACTATACGGAACTCTATACGCTTATGCAGAAGCGTAAAGAGTCTGTCCTCGAGACCATCGACAAAGCTGGCGCTCTCACTCCTGAACTCAAGAATAAGATTGAGCAATGTGTAGAGGCCCAGGAACTTGAAGATTTATATCTGCCATTCAGACCTAAACGAAGAACAAGGGCGACCATTGCCCGTGAGGCAGGACTGGAACCTCTTGCAGACAAGATGTTCAATGTTTCCGTCTCAGACCCTTCTGTCGAGGCTCGCAAATATACCGGGGAGAAGGTGGCCACTGTAGAAGATGCCCTTGCCGGTGCCCGTGACATTGTCGCCGAGCGTTTGAGTGAAGCAGCAAATGTCAGGGAAACTCTTCGCAGCATTTTCCGCACAAGGAGGATAGCAACCAAGGCTACCAAGAAGGCTGACTCCCCTGAAGGAAAGAAATATCAGGCATATTTTGACTGTTCCGAACCAGTCTCGAAGATACCTCCACACCGCCTTCTTGCTATGCTCAGGGCTGAAAATGAAGGATTCATATCTTTGAAGATTGATGCAGATGCAGAGAAATGCTGCAAGAAACTCTATTACGATTTCTGTCAGGAAAGGCACTATCCGTCTGCAAAGCTTGCAGACCAGCTGAATCAGGCCTTCGATGATGCATACAAACGTCTTCTTGAGCCTTCCATCTCAAATGAAATCTTGAAAGAAGCTAAAGAGAAGGCTGATATTGAGTCTGTCAGAATATTCGGAGAGAATCTTCGTCAGCTCCTTCTGGCTGCTCCAGTTGGCCAGAAGCGTACTCTTGCAATCGACCCAGGGTTCAGGACAGGCTGTAAAGTGGTCTGCCTCGATGCTCAGGGCAATTTGCTGCATCATGAGGCTATCTTCCCTCATCCTCCTGTCAATCAGAAGATTAAGGCAATTGCTTCTGTATCCGACATGGTACAGAAATACGGCATCGAGGTGATAGCTATCGGAAACGGTACGGCAAGCCGTGAGACCGAAGAGTTCATAAAAAGGGTTCCTCTGCCCAAAGGTGTGCGTGTGTTCACAGTCAGCGAGGACGGAGCTTCCATCTATTCAGCTTCGGAAGTCGCACGTGAGGAGTTCCCGGATTATGATGTCACGGTACGAGGGGCAGTCTCGATAGGCCGCCGTCTCATGGACCCTCTGGCTGAGCTTGTCAAGATTGATCCGAAATCTCTCGGAGTGGGGCAGTATCAGCATGACGTGGATCAGGCTCTTCTGAAGGAGACATTGGACAACACGGTTGTCAGCTGCGTGAACAGTGTCGGAGTAAACCTCAATACGGCAAGCAGTTACCTCCTGAGTTACGTGTCCGGTATAGGCCCGGCTCTTGCTGACAACATAGTTGAGTACCGCCGTCAGAATGGGCCATATACTTCAAGACGCCAGCTTACCAAGGTCAAGAGACTTGGCGACAAAGCTTTTGAGCAATGTGCCGGTTTCCTGCGTATTACAGAAGCAGAAAACCCTCTCGATAATTCTGCTGTCCATCCGGAGGCATATCATATCGTGGACAAGATGGCACGTGACCTGAAAGTATCTGCAAAAGAGCTCGTCGGCAATGCGGACTTATGTTCTAAAATCGATGCTTCAAGGTATGTTGAGGGCGATTTTGGCCTTCCGACTATCAATGATATCATAAAGGAACTCCGCAAGCCAGGACTCGATCCACGAGAGAGTGCATCTGAGTTTGAATTCTGTCATGACATCAAGACTATCGAAGACCTTGTTCCCGGCATGGAACTTCCAGGAATTGTGACAAATATTACTGCCTTCGGTGCGTTCGTGGACATAGGAATAAAGCAGAACGGCTTGATACACGTCTCCCAGATGGGCGTAAAAGGTCTTCAGGATCCTTCCAAGGTCCTTAAACTTCATCAGCAGGTGAAGGTGACAGTCCTTTCTACAGACCTTGACAGGCTGCGAATCTCGCTTCGTCTTTGCAAGTAGTGCTCCGAGTCCGTTCAAAACAGTTACTTTTGATTATTTTTCCGTCCTGAGTACTGTGAAAGAATTACGCCAAGTGTAGAAATGGCAATTCCGCACCACTGCCTCAGGTTCAGGATTTCGTGCCCGAGTGCCCATGCAATCAATGCTGCCACGACAGGAATAAGAGCGGAAAAAATGCTTGACTTTGCAACGCCAAGCACTTTGATTGTGCTGACCCAGAGTGAAAAAGCCATGCTGGAACAAAGCACCGCAAGGCAGATGATCGGATATACGACTTCAGCTGAGAAATACAACTCCCTGTTGAATCCGTCCAATCCCTTCCATAAGAATAATGGGAGGAGATATATGCTTCCAATCAGAAACTGATACATCACAATCACCTGAGCTGCATAATTGCCGGACAAACTTTTTGTCAGGGATGCATGTCCCACTTCAGCTATGACAGCCACAAGCAGGAACAGGATACCAATGACCAGATGCTCACCGATTTCACCCTTTGCCATGGCTACCAGAATGATACCTACCAGAGAAAGCAGAATACCAGCAATATTGATAAGGTTGATTTTTTCCCTGAAGAAAATAATACCTGCACCGACAGAAAAGATAGGGATGGTGGCAATAACCATTGCACTGATAGTCGGTGAACCAGTAAATTTCAGGCCATAGGTCTCAAAAATGAAGTAGATAAAAGGCTCACAAAGAGCAAGAGCCATGAATTTCGGCCAGTCTTTTTTATGGATTGCCATGCTTTTCCCGCTCGCAGCATTGAACAGGAACAGCATGAATCCTGCGATGAATATTCTGACAAAAATAAAATAAAAAATAGGTATATCATGCGCAATCAAAGTATCAGTCCAGATATAGGACATTCCCCAAAGGACAATGGCAAAGGCTGATACTATGTAGATATAGGACTTTTTATAGGTAGGCTTATTCTGAATATCCATGAATACAATTATAATAATTTACCATCTCGTACAACTTCAACACCATCAAGATATACGGATTCTACCACTCCTTTCAGTGTCACACCCTCATAAGGGCTCCATCCGCATTTGCTGAGTATCAAGTCCTTGTTAACTGTAAACTCTTTGTCATAGTCGAAGATCACAAGGTCGGCATACCAGCCCTCTTTCAGGCGGCCTCTTTTCAACCCGTAGATATCAGCTGCCTTTTCCGAGAATACTGATGCTATCCTCGCAAGAGGGATTTCCTCCTGATCGGCCACTGTCAGCAGCACGGGCAGGGTAAACTGGACGGAAGGAAGACCGGAAGGGGCCTTGCAGTAGTTCCCGCTTTTTTCACTTTCCAGATGAGGTGCATGGTCAGAACCGATGGTATCAATAAGACCCTGACTCAAGGCATCTCTCAGAGCCTGCCTGTCAGAACCACTTTTTACAGACGGATTGCATTTGAGTTTGCTCCCAAGCCTTGGATAGTCTTCGTCGCTGAACCACAGATAATTGCACGAAGTCTCTGCACTAATGTCAGGATTGGTGATTTTTGCTGCCCTGACCATTTCCACTTCTTCTTTGGTGGAAATATGGCAGAGTGTCAGCCTGGTATTGTGCATCATTGCCATTTCAAGAGCTTTGATGGACGATTTGATGCATGCCCTGCGACTTCTGATATTCTCGTGTTCCTCAAACGGAATATCCTCGCCATATTTCTCTTTGGCCTTTGCCAGATTTTCCTTTATGGTCTGTTCATCCTCGCAATGCACCAGAACCGGCTTTTGATTCATTGCAAATATCTCTTCAAGAGCGCTTCCGGAATCCACAAGCATATTGCCTGTCGAGGATCCCATGAATACCTTCAATCCTGCAAAATCCTTGGCACTAATGCCTGCTTGCTCATCGCCATCGTTGATAATTCTTTGAATATCAGCTACATTCCTGTTGGTGACACCGAGATGGAACATGACATGGTTTGCACCTTTTTCTGCTGCAATCTCTATTTTTTCCTTAAGAGCCGCCGCCGATATTGTCGGGGGATTGGTATTCGGCATATCCATGACGGTAGTAACACCGCCGGCCAGAGCTGCGCGAGATTCCGTGCCTATATCGGCCTTTTGTACAAGTCCCGGTTCCCTGAAATGCACATGGGCATCAATGCCGCCCGCCATAAGGCACTTGCCTTGAATGTCAATAACTTGCAGATTGTCGAACTTGTTTGAAAGATAGTCTGAAAGTCTTTCGTAAGGAAGACTCATTCCTCCTGCAGTTGAAGGCAATTTTGTACTCCCATCCTTTTCCTTGAAACATACCCCGGCAATCTTGTCTCCATCAATGAGGATAGCTCCGTCACCTTCCCTTTCACCGGTTGCCAGATAGGCATTATGAAGCAAAATCATATCTTCCTTGGTTTTATTTTTCTCATTTTCAGTTTCATGACTCCCCAGAAAGCTTCTCCGAAGATTCCGCTGCTCATCTTCGATGTTCCTTCTTTCCTGTCAACGAAAATAATCGGAACTTCCTGAATCTTGAAACCGAGCTTGTATGTTGAATACTTCATCTCAATCTGGAAACCGTAACCCTTCATTTTGACATTGTCCAAATCTATGGTTTCCAATACTTTACGCTTATAACACTTGAATCCGGCTGTCGTGTCATACACTTTCATCCCAAGTACGGTCCTTACATAGACTGAAGCATAATAAGACATGATTACCCTTCCGATAGGCCAGTTTATGACGCTGATTCCGTTGCAATACCTTGAACCGATGGCCAGGTCAGCACCATCAACTGCACATGCTTCATATAACCTTGGCAAGTCTTCGGGATTGTGGGAAAAATCAGCATCCATCTCGAAAATATAGTCATAGCCATGGTCCACGGCCCATTTGAATCCGGTAATATATGCTGTTCCAAGCCCCAGCTTACCTTTTC
>JBJFDE010000328.1:0-5294 GCA_051889855.1 Candidatus Cryptobacteroides sp.
GTTGAGGGTTATGCCGTTATTCGGGGGATGGAATAGTTCGCGCGGAAAGATTTCGCAGTTTGGGGCCTGTATGAGGGCAGCGACTGATAATATTGAACCGATTCCCGACATTACGGAATCCGCCATTATATGTTATTGTATGTCTCCGATATCGCACTTTACAGGGGAAACACTGAAGGGTCACATTGCCGAATGTACCGACACCTCCGGTAATCAGGAGGGTTTGTCGTTAATTTAACCTAACACATAAGATTATTATTTCAATACAAGAAAAAATAATCAATGATTTCCATAGATTATTTGGGGCATCGATGACGGCATTATTATTGCTTCGGAGGTCAACTATCAGGTGATGATTTTTGGCTAAGTTCAGTTTATAGCAATGCTTTAAGTCCTGCCTAAATATCTTTTTTACTGATATATAAGCAGTTACGACGATTTGCCAGCAAAGTTCGGGTAGTAATGCCCGACTTCACGATACGATGTATTGTCATCTTTTCACGTCTGTTAGCACACAACTCATTGTGACTTGCAAAGATAGTGATATTTATTGTAAAATCAATAACCTTGTTGGTTCATTTTAGACATCCTTTGGGATAGAAAGATTTCGCCTTTCGCTCTCTCCCCTACTCTTCGACGATGGCTATGTGCTGGTTTTCGACTTCTACTACGGCGCTCAGGATGCCTTGGAGGTCGATGATAAGGCGTTTGGTTTTGGAGCCGCGGCGGGTCATCAGGCGGCCTATACGGCCGTCAAATTGGCCTCCGATGATGCGGATGGTCTTTCCATACAGAGATGGTGGTACTTGTTCGGGGGTGTAATATTCTACGTCAACGGCTTTGGTGACTACGTCGATGAAGGCTTCCATCTGGTCGTCGGGGACTATCATGGCTTCGTTCTGATAACCTCCGCGTACATATCGGAACTGGAGCGTGGGTATAAGGTCGATGACTTTTTTCAGGTCACTGTAGGTGCTGTATGCGAAAAGCAGGTCGTGAAGGCATGGAACTTTGCGGACCTCCTTGCGGCCGTTCACCACATATTCCTTGGCAACCATGGGGGTGAAGACTTTTTCCAGGCCATAACGGCTGTCCTGCAGCTGTTTGTAGGCAGGCAGTTTGGCGTTGGGGCGGGTCAGATCCCGTAGTACGTACCAGTGTTTTTCATTCATTCTGGTCATAGGTTAGTCAGTTGTTTATCACTTTTGGTGTGATTTACAAAGGTAGTTATCTTTCCGGGATTTTCAAGGGGGCGGTGGGGATGAGAAAAAAAAGAAGCGGGACCAGAGTCCCGCCAAAGAAAAATTAGAATTGAATTGTGTGTGTTAAAGACCGTTCTTTCACAAGAACGGTGCAAATTTATGTATAAATCCCCCCCCCATACTGTCACATTTTGGCGTTTTTCTGCTATATTTGTTCAAATTTTTACAAAATTCCACCACAAGAAAAAGTTTTCGACCGTATGGACATCGAAATTTTCAAAGATTTCACCAATACACCTCACGATTTTGAAATCAACAATTTTGACAGTGAATTCAAGGTGTGCTCATCACTTCTGGCAATGATTTGTGTCAGCGGAAAGGGATATTACAAATTTCATTTTAACGAGGTGGTAATTTCCCACAACGACTTGCTCATCATCCCACCCAACATTCCTTTCTATCCGGTCAGATATGAAGATAATTTCAAGATAAATCTCATACGCATCGGTGCTGAACATTTCGAAATCGTGGACCAAATAATCATCAGACCTCAGTTCGAACTTCTTCTCGGCGGTGTCCCTCAACTCCATGTGGAAGAAATACAATTTCAGATGCTTCAGTCAGGAATGTCATATATAAAATACCTGCTTGACAATCTGGACACATATTCTGATGACGAGAAAACATATACCGAACAAATTATCAAAGGATTCGTAAATCTCTTCTTTCTCGAAGCTTGCCGTTTGCTTTCAAAGGATGAAAACGGAAGGAATCAGCATGTGCGTCAGGATGCCGTCAGCAGAAAATTTTTCCATGAAATATCCAAACACCATAAGCAGAGACTTACAGTGGAGTTCTATGCCAGGCAAATAGGAATAACTCCGAAGCGTCTTTCACATACTGTGCTGGAAAACACAGGAAAGAGTGCTTCGGAGTGGATAGACCAGTTCTCACTGATGCAAGCTAAAAGGATGCTCCGGACAATGGACTTGAGCATCCAGGAGATTGCTTATGATTTGGATTTTGCCACCCCGTCCCATTTCACGAAGTTCTTCAAAAACAAGACGGGTATGACTCCTTCTGAATTCAAGAAATCGTTATAGCATTTGGTATGAGGCTGTTGCAGCTGCTGCTTTGGCAGCTTCGCTTGCAAAGTCTTCACCTTTTCCGGCAAAGAGGATGCCTCTTGAAGAGTTGATCAGCAGACCGCCGTGGTCGTTGGCTCCGTGGGCTATCACTTCTTCTGCCGAACCTCCCTGCGCTCCGACTCCGGGTACGAGGAAGAAGTTGTCCGGGCAGAATGAACGGAGTTCTTCGAGTTTATCTGCCTTGGTTGCTCCCACTACGAACATCATGTTGTCCGGTGTGGAGATCTTCATCATATCTTCCATGACAGCGCGGTAGAGTGGTTTGCCGTCTTTCTGTGCTGCCTGGAACTGGATGGCTGATGGATTGGAGGTCAGCGCAAGCACTATCGCCCATTTGTCCTTGTATTCGAGGAATGGGGTAACGCTGTCTTCGCCCATATACGGTGCAATGGTCACTGCGTCGAAGTCCATGGTTTCGAAATAGGCTTTGGCGTACATCCTGGCGGTATTTCCGATGTCTCCCCTTTTGGCATCGGCGATTAGGAAGATGTCGGGATATTTGTTGCGGATGTAGTCAACTGTTGCATCAAGGGCTCTCATGCCTTCGATTCCGTAGCATTCGTAGAATGCGAGGTTTGGTTTGTAGGCTACGCAGTGAGGGGCCGTGGCGTCGATTATTTCTTTGTTGAAGGCGAGGATGGAGCGTGCGCGGCCTTTGAAGAGTTCGCCGCCTATTGCTACTTCGCCGCTGCGTGCGAGGGCTTTGATGTGTTCGGGCATTTTGTCGAAATCGACGTCAAGGCCTACGCAGAGCATGCTTTTTTTGGCTATTATGTTTTGGTATAATTGGTTTCTGTTCATTGTTTTTGGGGGTTAGATTTCTCGACTTCGCTCGAAATGACAACTAATAAGGTAGTTTTCGAAATGACAATAAAAATGTGTTATTCAAAATGACAACTTAAATGTGTTATTCGAAATGACAACTTAAAAGTAGCTTTCGAAATGAGTAGTGAGTATTAATAGTATTGATAGAATAGGGCGATGGCCTGCATGCCGGCGTAGAGCTGCTTGAGCAAGTAACTTTCGTTAGGTGAATGGATTGTGTCCCTTTCAAGGCCGAATCCCATCAGGAGCGGGTCGATGCCGAGGATTCTCTGCAGGTCGGCAAGGATTGGGATGCTGCCGCCTCCGCGGGATGGAACCGGTTCGATGCCGTAAACCTCAGTCATGGCACGTGAGGCTGCCTGGTAGGCCGGGGATGAAATCGGGATGAGGAAGCCGTTGCCGCCGTGGTGCGGGGTGACTTCCACCTTCACATAGTCCGGTGCGATGGCTTTGAAGTGCTCCGTGAACAGGCGGGTTATGGTCTCGCTGTCTTGGTTCGGCACGAGTCGCATGGAGATTTTGGCATGGGCCTCTGAAGGGAGGACAGTCTTGGCTCCTTCGCCTGTGTAGCCGCCCCAGATGCCATTTACATCCAGACATGGACGGATGCCGGTGCGCTCCATGGTGGTATAGCCAGCTTCGCCTTTCACCTGTTTGATATCCAGGAATTTCTTGTATTCTTCGAGGTCGAACGGGGCGCGGGCAAGTTTGTCGCGGTCTTCCCTGCTGAGTTCCACTACATCGTCGTAAAAGCCTTTGACTGTGATTCTTCCGTCTTTGTCAATGAGGGAGGATATCATGTCGCAGAGGACGTTGATTGGGTTGGCCACGGCTCCGCCGTAATGGCCGGAATGGAGATCTTTGTCCGGGCCTGTTACCTTGACTTCGACATATGAGAGACCGCGCATGCCGCAGTTGATAGATGGCACTGCCTCTGATATCATCGTGGTGTCGGAAACGAGGATAATGTCGGCAGCGAGCCTGTCTTTGTTTTCTGATGCCCATTTGGCAAGGGAAGGACTGCCTATTTCTTCTTCGCCTTCGAAAATGAATTTCACGTTGTGGCGGAGTTTACCTTCTTTACAGAGGAATTCAAAGGCCTTTATATGCATGAAAAGCTGGCCTTTGTCGTCGTTGGCTCCGCGTGCATATATGGCACCATCGCGGATAACTGGCTCGAACGGATCGGATTTCCAGAGTTCGAGGGGTTCCACCGGCTGGACATCGTAGTGGCCATAGACCAGGACTGTCGGTAGGGCCGGGTCAATCAGGCGGCTTCCGAAGACTACAGGATGGCCTTCGGTCGGGCAGATTTCGGCTTGGTCGGCACCTGCTTGAAGCAGGAGTTCCACCAGTCTTTCAGCGCAGCGTTGCATGTCTGGGCGGTGCTGGGCTTTGGAGCTTACTGAAGGGATTCTCAACAGGGAGAAGAGTTCTTCGAGGAAGCGTTCTTTGTTGGTCTGGATGTATTCTTTCATTTTTTATATGTTTTAGATTCCTCCACTCGCTATGCTCGGTCGGAATGACAAAGTCGGTCGGTTGGAATGACAAAGTCGGTCGGAAGGACAAAGTCAGTCAGAATGACAAAATCGGTAGGTATGTCAGTATTATAGTTTGGAGGCGGCGTATTCGGCAGTGAGCTTGAATGTCTTTTTGCAGGAAGACGGTGCTTCGTACATGGCATCGGTCATAATCTTCTCGCAGATGGCACGCAATCCCCTGGCTCCCAGTTTGTTGGCTATTGCGGTATCTACAATTATATCCAACACTTCCGGTGCTACGCTGAGCTTGATTCCGTCTATCTCGAACATCTTTTCATACTGCCTCATGATGGCATTCTTCGGCTCTGTGAGAATCCTCTTGAGTGCATCTCTGTCGAGGTTGTCCAGATATGTGATTACCGGAAGCCTTCCTATTATCTCCGGAATGAGTCCGTAAGCACGAAGGTCCTGAGCCTCAACATATTGCAGAAGATTTTCCTTATCCACCTGCTGTTTGTTCGCTGCACCGTAGCCAATTACCTGAGTATTGAGTCTCTGGGCAATCCTGCGTTCAATCCCCTCGAAAGCACCTCCGCAGATGAAGAGGATGTTCTGGGTGTTGACATGGATGAATTCCT
>JBJFDE010000329.1:0-1507 GCA_051889855.1 Candidatus Cryptobacteroides sp.
ATTGAGCCCAAAGAATATGACAGAGTCAAGCGACAGTATATGGAGTCGATGGAGCAGATTACCATCAATACGGTGCGAGCATATCATTCGCTTATTTTGGCAAGGATGAACAATAACATCGCCACCAGCAACTATGCAAATACCGGAAAGATGCTGAGTGTGGCAAGGGAGCGTCAGGTATTAGGATCTGTCACCAGAGACGAACTCCTGCAGCTGGAACTCCGAATGCTCAATGACAGTATTTCCATCAATGAGACTGCCGTTGCGGTCCGCGAGGCTCAGATGGTGTTGAACTCCGTTCTTGGATATGATGAGTCATATGAGATAACACCTGTGCTGGAGGAAAATCTTCCGGATGTTTATATGGACTATGACCTTGTGATGGCCAAGGCTCTGGAGAACTCAACTTTCAATCTTGACAATGAGATCAATCTTCTTAATGCTGAGGCTGCGGTCGCACAGGCCAAGGCTTCGAGAGGAATATCAATGTCTCTGAATGCGCGTTTCGGATTATCACAGACGGCACCTGATTTCGGAGGAGTATATTCAGATCTGCTTGATCAGGAAGTGGTCGGTCTTTCATTCAGTGTGCCGATCTTCGACTGGGGACTTGGCAAGGGTAAGGTGCAGAAGGCAAAGGCTGCCCAGGAAGTCGTGAGGGCGCAGGTGCAGCAGTCCGAGAATGATTTCCGTCGTCAGATATTTACGGCAGTCGGGCAGTTTAACAATCAGAGACATCAGTGCTCGGTATCTAAAAGGGCGATGCTTATTGCCCAAGAGAGATACGAACTGATGATGGAGAAGTTCCGTAGCGGCAAGGCTAGCGTGATGGAACTCAATACAGCTCAGTCGGAAAACGATACTGCTCTTCAGAAATATATCACAGATGTGAGCAACTTTTGGGAGTACTATTACACTTTGAGACAATATACCCTTTATGATTTTATCAAGGGAGAAGATCTGGATATTGACGTTAATGAAATGATATACTAATGTTTAACCATTTAAAACCTTGTTTATGAAAAAGATTTATGTAATTACTGCTACCCTTGTTACAGCGATTTCTATTGTCTTAGGAATGACTGTTAGAACTGCTTCTAATGAATTGTTTGAAGCTAATGTTGAGGCCTTATCCAATGGAGAAATAATTGTCGGGCCGTTGTGCATGGTAAATAAAAATACAGCTTGTACAACTCTTGGAGATACATTATTGGATCATTATCCGGCCTAAAATGAAGACCAATAAAAAGATATTTGCTATTCCAGCCATTTTTATGATGGCTGGAATGTATTCATGTTCCAATATAGAGAACGATTACATTCAGTCTCTTAATGTGGAACATGAGTATGTCTTTGCGGTAGATTCAATATCACTCGAAACATATAATGCTTACGCTCCCAATAAGATTGTTCGTATAAATGAAAATTTAGTATTAGTTTCTTTATGGAAAGGTGAACATCATCTACTTTTGTTAAATTTAGATGATAATGAGTATACTTCATCATT
>JBJFDE010000330.1:0-5281 GCA_051889855.1 Candidatus Cryptobacteroides sp.
AATTCAGCATCACCACCTTCCTATTTCAATGTGGCTGCTGCCTGAATTGCCGTTTTTGATAATCCTTATCTGGGTTGTTATCCGTTCGGACATTGTATCGGTATGGCTGATGACACCGACCTTTTTGCCCTGTGAAGACTGAAGCATGGCCAGTGAATCGATAACCGTAGCCAATGTATCCGGGTCGAGTGTGCCGAAGCCTTCGTCAATGAACAGATTTTCAAAGGAAATATTCCTCGACGAAAGGGCCGAAAGGCCAAGGGCCAATCCCAGCGACACAATGAAAGTCTCTCCGCCTGAAAGAGATGTAGTGTCCCTTACATCATCGGCACGGTCATGATCTATAATCCTGATTCCCAATGAGTTCTTGACTTGAATTAGCTCATATCGGCTGTTGAACCTTCTGATTTGCTCATTTGCATGCTCAATCAGGAAACGCAGGGTGTAGCATTGTGCAATCTTACGCAATTTCTTGCCATCATTGCCACCGATTGCTTTCATTATCTTTTCCCAGGCCTCACGTTTCAGCTTTGCATCCTCAATCTTCTGAACCATGCCTCCCAATGAATTGACCGCGTTTTCATGGCGCTGAAGGATGGCCTGAGCGTTCACCAGCTGAGCATTTGACCAATTTTCCAGATTTGCCTTCCTCTCGGAAAGTACCTCCTTGCTTTCAGCCGGTTTGTTTTGCTGATGCTGCTGGCAGGCTATTTTTTCATTGTTCAGAGTTGCCTGGGCAATGATGTGGGCATTTTCAACATTCTTTATTTCCTGCCTCAGACTATCCCAGTCAACCACCTCCGCGGCAATAACACGTATATCATTAGTATTCAGAGTTTTATCCAAATGGGATGCGTTAAATTCATCCAGCCATCGGTCGAGTCGGAGGACATTCTCATCGTATGATCTGAGCATTTCATCTCTGGATAGTTTGGTCGTAGTGAGTTTTCCTGTCAGCTCTTGTATCTCTTCCTTGATTTTCACGATAACCTGTGTCTGAGCATTGACAATTTCCCCGGCTTTCTGAACTTTTCCATTGATGTTCCTTTCAAGTTCTTCGAGCTTGTTGTCCCCGATTTCATCCTTGATGGCGTTTTGTTTCATTTCCACCTCTGCCTGCGCACTGACAAGTTCACGGGCAGCAGTATCCAAGCATAACTGCTTCTCCTCCAATTGCTTGACAAGATTATCTGTCTTACCGCATTCTGTTTTGAAGGCAGTCTCTGCTGCATTCAGGAAAGATTGGGCCTTATCGTGTTCAATTTTGGCCCCGGCATCAAAGTCCTGCTTTTCTTTTTCCTTGATATCCAGAGTCTTGCGAAGTTTCTTAACGGAAGCATCAAGCTTGTTATAATCTGCAAGAGCTTCATCTGCAGATTTGCATTCCCTGATAAATGACTCAAGGATATGCCCCAGTTCCTCACCTGCCTGTGGCCAATCCGGGTACCTCTGATTGATTGTCTTCCACTCGGAAACAAGTTTTGAAACACTGGCATCCAGTTTCCGGTTTTGTTCTCTCAAGGATGTTATCTGACCTTCATTCTTGCTTTTCTCGCGGCTGAAATCATCCTTTAACTTTCTTTGCCTCTCAAGTTCCTGAGTTTCAGACACAATCAAAGAATACAGTTCATTCACAACAGGAGCGAATGCCACCTCGTCGGCATAAGGATGGTGCGTGGCTCCGCATAGCGGACATGGCTGATTTTCGGAAAGTTTGGAGCGATGCATCTTCCAATCCTCGGATGTAATCAAGGTATAAGAGTCCCTGAGAGTCTGCAATTTTTGTACAAGAGCCTCAATGTCAAGCTTTTGCAATTCCTCATCCAACGCAAGGTTGCGTCTGGTGAGTTCCTCTGCCAAACTGTTATTGGACTTTATTGTATCCATGTTTTCAGTGATGGATGAACGAATGCGGATTGCATTTTTCAAATCATTCAGCTGCTGTTCGGCAAGACTTTTCGCCTTTTGCAAACAATCGGGATTGAGTTGTGCAATCTTTTCATTCTCAGCCATATATGCCAGTCTTGCCTGAGTCAGTTCTTCATCCAGCAAAGCGCTTCGTGAAGCTATGGCAGCATCCAGCGAGCCAAGACGTTCAGCTGACATTTTAAGATTCTCCCCTGCCTTTGCTATCGCCGATTTATTGTCTTCCACCTCTTTGATTGAGGCCTTAAGCGAGATTTCGGCTGTTTCCTTTGTCTTTGCCTTTTGTTGCAGTTCTCTGATTAGAGCTGAAAGTTCTCCCATCATTGAACGGGCTTTGTCAATATGCGGCTTCCACATCTCCGATTCGCCCACCGCCTGCCTGAGAGCCTCATTGGCTTCTATCAATTCAATTTCCTGTTCAGAGAGTTTCTTCCTCCTACCGTCCATTTCTGAATCCATGGTCACGATTTCGGAATTCAATTTATTGATGTTCAATTGAATTGTATAATTTTCCCTCAGCATCTGCACAGCCTCGACAGTGGCGTCATGAAGGGCCAGTTTCTCGACAAGAGGGACCATCTCCTCCATTTTCTGCCCCGATGACATGAGAATTTTTTCATATTTCGAAATATCCTCAAGGTACTTGTCCTGCCTGTCATACCAGGTAAGGGCTTTGACCGTATTTGCTATTTCCGCCTTTACCTTGGTCTGCTCATCCTGCAAATTCGCAATCTTCTCCTTCAGCTCCTCAAGTTCCTGCCCTTCCAGAATATCTTTCTGATATGCACTGCTGTTTGCGGCAAGCAGATTGTATGCATCTGCGGCCTCTTCTTTTTTTCGTCGTATCTGCTCAACGACATTGGAGTAAAGTTCCTCGCATCCTATCAGTTTCTCAAGCAGTTCGAAGCGTTCATCCTCCTTGGCATTCAGAAAGTTGGCAAAAGAGCCCTGCGCAATCAGGACAGTCCTGAGGAACTGTTCGTAACCCAGTCCGATTATCTGAGGTATGCTTTTCCAGTCTTTTTCCTCTTCATGGACGGTTCCCGAGACCAAAGTAATTTTATATAATGAAGTAATGGCGTTGTCATACCTTTTGACATTGAAATGGACCGACCATTCCGCACGGTATATGCTGCCGTCGTTGGCCATGAAGGTGAGTTTGCTGTAGCCGTCCTTTTTCCCGCGCGAAAGAATGTTGCGGCTGTCAGTGGGGGCAAGCCTGTAATCTTCGTCGCCATCGCCTTTGCCATATATTT
This sequence comes from Candidatus Cryptobacteroides sp., assembly GCA_051889855.1. Classification (GTDB taxonomy): domain Bacteria; phylum Bacteroidota; class Bacteroidia; order Bacteroidales; family UBA932; genus Cryptobacteroides. Next base: position 3,183 of record JBJFDE010000330.1, read on the forward strand.
CTATCTTACGAGCGTTCTGACGGCCATCCTTCGGATAGCGTGGTGCCCTGTTATACAAGGCCAGACATATAGCATCGAGGATGGTAGATTTGCCGCTTCCTGTGCTGCCGACAATGCTGAAGATTGTGCTGTCCTTCAGTGCACCTTCTTCAAAATCAATGACTTCCCCACCCTTCTTGTCAAGTGATGCCAGATTCAATAATTCAAGTTTAAGCAGTTTCATCCCTTTCAGTCGTTTGATTGGTTGACGATCCCCTGCAAGAGTTCCTGCAGCATCTGTGTTTGCAAATCACTCATTTCTTCTTCATACTCAAGAGAATATGCTTCCCTGAGAGTATCCATCGGATCTCTCGCAAGAATATCATCAATGCTCGTAATCTTCTGATTATCAGATATTGTACTTATATCTATTCCTGGCATGACCTTCTGAATCTTGCACAACACGGCATCCTTGGAATTGACCATGTCCTCCAATTCCTTTATGATATCGTTATTTATTTTTGCCAGTCTGACTTTCAGCATCACATAGTCGAATGATTCACTCAACCCACCGCCTTCCTGTCTGGGACGAAGACTGTCGTTGATTATCCTCCTGAGCTTTGTCAGTGTAATCTCTTCGTCCGTGCCCGGGAGGATGATAAGTTTATGCTGTGGCTGATATTCAATGAATTCGACTGATGGACGGCTATCCGGTTCCATGGTGACAAGGTCCACGCCGTGCCTGTATCCGGCTTCGGCAAATGACATCGGAAGGATGCTGCCCGTGTACCTCGCCCAGTCGGTATTCCTGATATGCTGGCGTTTATGAATGTGACCGCAGGTCATATAATCCGGGTGCGATGTCCAACCGTCCATCCGGATTTCTTCCTGCCCACCGATGATGACTTTTTCACTGGCATCTACCTTGGCGATATCGGCACCCTTTGCATACATGTGTGCCATCATGAGCATCATGTTGTCCGGATACAGCTCCTTTGCTCTGGCTGTCAGATCTTCAAGGAATGTGCTGACACCTTTCGAGTAGTTTTCATTCTGAACAATATCCGACCTAAGGAATGGAACGGCAAGTATCACAATCTGCATTCCATCTTCATCCTTGACAGGTATGATAAGGTCGTCATAATCGTTCACCCAACGGTCATCCTGCCAGATTCGGTGTACTCTTCCACGTATTTCGACTTTATGACGCGAGAGCAGGGGGCGAGGCGCTTCGAGTCTGGATGCCGAGTCATGATTGCCCGATGTGATGACAATCTGCATTTTCGGGCAGATGGCCGTAGCATCAGCAAGGAATTCGTAATATGCTGACTGTGAAGCTGCTGAAGGATTGCCATTGTCGAAGATATCCCCGGCAATCAGGAGCGCTTCCGGTTTCTTTTCCCTTATCTTTTCGAGAAGCCAGTTCAGAAAATGCTTATGTTCGGGCAATCTGTCGTTTCCATGAAACAGATTGCCGAGGTGCCAGTCGCCCGTCGCAATGATTCTCATATCGGTCAAGTCCCGTTTTGTCAATATATCTTTCTCCTGAGGGAACGGTAAAAGCTGAAAAGTTCAAGGCATTCCTCACGTCCGACCTCATTGAGGAAACCCTGCAGTTTTTCCCTGCCACCAAAAAGTTGATTGAACTTGTCATCCCTGAATCCTATCAGGCCGTTGTCTTCAATCGTACAGCCATAGTATATTTTGTCAATATTTGCCCACATACAAGCGCAAAGGCACATGTGGCAAGGCTCACCTGTGGTGTAGAGGGTGCATCCTGTCAGGTCATAGGTTTGCAATTTCTGCCCGGCTGCCCTTATTGCTTCAATTTCTCCATGGGCAGTGGCATCATTGTCAGCCAGAACCCTGTTGTGTCCCGAAGCTACAACTTCTCCGTTCTTGACGATGACCGTCCCGAAAGGTCCTCCGTGATTGTTCAATATTCCGGTTCTGGCTTCTTCAATTGCCAGCTGCATATATTTTTTGTGCGTATCTTCCTGAGCCATTTCTTATTAATTATGGTTATTTTCTTTGTCTGATATATTTTAGAAGAATGAGATGTCCTGGTTCGGCCATGTCACCATGGTCAAAACCGTCAAGTTCGCAGAATGTGACATCCT
>JBJFDE010000331.1:0-1504 GCA_051889855.1 Candidatus Cryptobacteroides sp.
TGGTAGTGCCTTTCTTAAGGCCTGAAAGCGAATAATTTCCGTTGTCATCCGTCATAGTTCCGGTAGTTGTGCCGGACACAAGAACAGCGACTCCTGGCAGAGCTTGTCCACTTTCATCGGTGACCTTTCCGCTCAAACGCGTCTGTGCGTAGGCAGTGCCGACACTGATGCACAGCATGGTCAGTGCCGTCATCAGAGTATGCAGGATTGGTTTCATCATTATGAAGTTTAGTTGGTTTTTGATTTCATTGCATTTTCAAGCACATCCCACAGATGATGCTTGTTCAGATGGACGATGTCGAATATCATCACACCGTCAGTACTTTTCAAGGCCTGCTCCACGGCGGGTCCGAAAGGAGTGAAGTCCCCGAGGTACTGCTCAACGTAGATTGAGCCGATGACAGGCACAACTCCCATGGTGATTTCCCTGGCGATTTCAGCACCGCCTTCGACACTGTAGCAATAGGTCAGGCTGTTGTCCATTCCGGCCTCGGTGCGCTTGCCGACAACTCCGGTGGCACGGTCAACGTCATCTTTTGTGATGAGACTGTAATACAGACCTGTCATATAGACATCAAGCTGCTCGGCATAGCCGGTCTTGTGATAGTCCTCACTTGCCCATAAGCTGTATTCCTCAACCTTCGAAGGGTCGTAATCCTGACTTGCCCAGTTCACACCTACTTGATAATAAGTAGGATACCATGCTCCGGTGTAATCACCTATGACGAGTTCAGGATTTATCTCCTTCAACTGCTTGTGAGCATCAACGACAAAATCGTGGATGACACCGGCGCGCCACTCCACCCATTTCTTGAAATGCTTGCCCGGAACCCAGCTTTCTCTCAGATTGCCGTTTTCGTCCCACCAGCTGATTATATCTTCAGGGAAGTTCTCAACCTCAACCGAGGCATATTCCTCGAACTGCCTTCGTGAGAGTTCGCTGAAATCGGCAGTCATCCCGTCATATCTTACCCTGTCGAAGATAAGTCCGTCACATTCAGGATATTTCCTCACGAACTCCTTAAGAATGTCCAGCTGATACTGTTGGACCTCAGGGTTTGAAGGATTGAGCATCCCGTTGTAATTTGTCTTGATAGAGGAAATCGGCACAAGATGACCTTTTTCATAGCAGATGCTCTGCCAGGCAGCCTTGTCGGAGTAAATTATGCCACGGTCGAAATAATTGTGACCACCGGCAAAGACATTCAAGGAAGCAAATACCTTCATCCCCATTTCGTGTCCGAAATCGATGAAATACTGCATCATGTCGTAGTCACGGCTTCTTGTGACTCCTTCCCAGTCGCCCATGTAAGGAGCTATTTCACTGTCATACAGGACCCCGCCCATGATGGATTTCATATCCACCACAACATTGTCGAACCCGATGGCACGACATTTTTCCAGATAAAACTTGATGGAATCCGGACATGACAATGTTTTGTAATTGGCTTCGCAATCGAACCACATGTAATTCTGATTCAATGCTTTATTGTTATGACAAGAG
>JBJFDE010000332.1:0-1504 GCA_051889855.1 Candidatus Cryptobacteroides sp.
TCAGCACTCGCCATGCGGTTAATAATATTCACAAAACTTTTACCGGACAGCAATATTTTTCTTAGGTTCTCTCACTCCCACCCGCCGTTCTCTCACTCCTGTAAGCCGAATCGTTACTTACCGTTCGACGAGTGGTAACATTACCGTTCGACGACAGGGAAAACGCACGAAATCCAATCAACTTTTTCTTTGTTATTTTCATTGATTATTAAGGCGATTTATTTGCTTATCTCGCTGATTATTAGTAACTTCGCTACGAATATAACATTGAAAAAATATGAAGACAACAAAGACAATTGAGACGTTCCTTCTCCGTGACGAGATGGAAAGAGAATTGGTTGAACTGGATTTCCGCATGAAAGGTAAGGTGGTCTATCCTGTTGGACTTATCCTGCTAAGCGCCCTGGCTGGGGTCATGATGGGGGCTAGTACGTGGAACGACATCGCGTATATAGCTTCGCTCCGCAGTAATATACTCCTGAAGTTCTATCCAGAGGTGAAACAGACACCTTCGCATGACACTCTGCGACGTTTCTTCTCGCTGGTATCGACTGAGGCACTGGAGCGGGTGTACCGCAATTGGGCGCATTCGTGTCTTCGAGATGTCTTCACGCCACCTGAAGCCGTAAGGGACGAACGCAGCAGAAGAGAACAGATACTCGATCCTATAAAACCCAACGGCAAGCACGTGGCGCTTGACGGCAAGACTATACGCGGCGCTATGGGTAAGTCAGGTTCCGCTAAGCATTTGAAAATACACATTCTCAGTGCCTTTTCCGTGGATCAAGGGATATGTTTGGGGCAGATGAAAATGCCCGACAAGAGCGGAGAGATCACGAACCTGCCTCTACTCATCAAGGAACTGAACATAGGCAAGGGTGATGTAGTGACAGTGGATGCTATAGGAGCTCAGACGAAGGTTGTGAAGGCCATCAGAGAGAAAGAGGCCGATTATGTCATACCTGTCAAGAGCAACCAACCGAGTACGCTGAAGGCCATCAAGGAGGCTATCGAAAGTGACATGCTGCATAAACGTCTTAGAAACGACGAGGCCGAAGAGTCCGAGGATTCACACGGTAGGTCAGTGCGCCGCTGGTGCTTCCTCTGTGCCGAAAAGCATTGTTTGGGAAAGGTGGCTCGGAAATGGCCGGGTGTGTGTTCCTTTGGGGTTATCCGCACTGAGCGAACTGTGAAGAGTACAGGAGAGACAAGTGTGGAAAACCATTATTTCATATCCTCCCTTGGTCGAAATGCCAATTTTATAATGCACTACAAACGTGAGCATTGGAGGATAGAGAACAACCTGCATTGGCGGCTGGATGTGCAATATGGGGAGGATGATGACCGCAAGAAACTCAATTCCGCACAGAACTTCTCACTAATCAACAAAATGGTGATGACCATCCTCAAATTGGAGGGAACCAAGGAAACACAAGGACGAAAACGGCTGTGTGCAGCGGCGAACCCAGAATTTCTTGAAAAAATCATCCATCTATTCATCTCA
>JBJFDE010000333.1:0-1504 GCA_051889855.1 Candidatus Cryptobacteroides sp.
GGTATCTCCTGCCATTGAAGGATGTGACGTCAAACCATACTATATTGATATGGAATACCCGGATGTCAATGGCAATATGACCAGGCTTTCCGGTGTTGTGAATAACCCAAAGAACAGGTATGTATATATTGACTTCTGGGCAACCTGGTGTGGTCCATGCAGAATGTATATGGAATCTCTCGCTCAAACATACAAGAAGTATAAAGATAAGGGTTTTGAAGTCTATGCTGTGTCTTGCGATACGAAAACTGAAGCTTGGCAAAAATTGGTGACTGAACAGAACTTTGGGTGGATAAATGTCATCGGAGGAATGAATATGCCTGAATGGAAATCGTATGTTGTTAAAGGAGTTCCGACCTCCATCCTGATCGATTGCTCAACAGGACTGATTGTGGGACGAGAACTATATGAGGACTTGCTGGATTCAAAGCTACGTGATCTTTTATAATTTCGATATTCTGTGTCTGCACATAGATTCGATGCCAACCCGAAAATCACCTTCCTCACTTACCCCCTCCACACAGCCCTGTAAGCGGTCTCTGCGCTCACGGTTCGGGCATTTTGCCCGAACCGTACACAAATTATTCGTAATGCCCACTGATTATCAACTACTTACGAATTTGCACCGTGGACGGTGATTTTCTACTTGTCCGAGAGTAGCTCTCGTTGCTCTCCCTGTTTGCCTGAGCAGGACGGAGGTTTCTCTATTTGCAGAAACGATACAAAAGAAGATATATGACAGTTGTGAAGGATCCTGACATCGTTGCTTCAATGAGCTGGCACAAGGAAGGCAGCAAGGCTTTTGCCCGATATCGTGAGATTGACAAGGATATTAAGCGGGATGCCCTGAAGGTCTTTGAAGCGATATGATTTATTCGGATTTATTGTTAGATTTGTCGTGAATTAAAACTCCGATGGGGCAGGGCATAAAAAAACCCGGATTCATCACCAGCATCTGATATCTGGGAGAGGAACTACCGGGACTGCACCGCAAAGGTACAGATTTTATGGAATATAACAAATTATACTTTGAAAAAATCTTCTCCACAAAAAGGATGGAGAGATATAGTCGTCTTTACAATGACGAAAAACGTGCCATTGCTCATTATCAATGTAATATAGAGTTGGCAGAATCGTTCTATCCTTGCCTTTCCATTCTGGAAGTCGCATTAAGGAATGCGTTAAGTCGTGAACTGGAGACTATGACTGGCCGTGAAGATTGGTATGCTGTTTTTCCGACTACTCCGGGTTTAAGTAACCTGAACCGTTATATAACAAAGGCAGCGAAACAGATTGCTGGACGTCATGAAATAGTTACGCCTTCAAAGATAGTAGCGGAACTTACATTGGGATTCTGGGTGTCTCTATTGAATGCGGAGTATGAACTTTTGTTGTGGAAACATTTGAGAAGGGCTTTCCCTTATATGCCCAAGCATCTACGACAGCGTAAGAATCTAACGTTATAGGGCTTCGTGTTGCGTAAAGCGCAATTTGGAGCCCTGTT
>JBJFDE010000334.1:0-5267 GCA_051889855.1 Candidatus Cryptobacteroides sp.
GCAATTTCGCACGTTCCGGACTTCGTTTGACGCCATCAACTCGCTGAATGTCTTTGTTTACTACAGAGTCAATGTAATCAAATGCCTGATCAAGGGCGATTTCCTTCGGAATCAATGTTGCCCAGGGCCATCCTCCACGGCAAGTAAGGAATGCAATGTCGTCAATTGTCAGTTCATTTGTTTGTGGCTCAAATGTTTTTCCTTCAAACAAGTCCTTGAGACTTACCTTGCCATTTGATTCACCGGATTCATAAAGACTCATAGGTCGCATTTTGATTGTTGCAAATCTGCCCGTGCCGCTATGGATGGTGGCATCTGCCTCCGGAAGTACAGATGAGCCTGTCAATATGAATTGTGAGGGTTCTCCTCTTTTATCTACTTCGCTGCGTATTGAGTCCCAGATTGGAGGAAGTGCCTGCCATTCGTCAATTAATCTTGGTGTATCACCTTCCAGCAACGTTTTTGGGCTGAGTTCAATCAATTGGGCGCTTTGTTTCAGTACAGATGAATCTCCCAAGTCAAGCAAACTCTTGGCCAACTGTTTGGCCGTGGTCGTCTTCCCGCACCACTTGGGTCCTTCTATCAACACCGCACCTTTGCCAAGTACTTTTCGTTTCAGTATCCTGTCAGATATTCGCTGTTTGTAAACTTCCATAACAGAGTAGATTATGTGGCGAATTTAGTATTTGTATTTGAAATTAACAAGCAAAGCGCAGCTAAATTCGGTGATTTGTGATTAATTTGTTCGGTAAGTTGAGACAATTTTGTTCGGTAAGTTGAGACTGATTTTTGTCATATATTGTACCGCGCGCGAGAAGTAGACACAGAAAATAATTTTAGATGTTAATATTTTCCCAGAGTAGACACTGGGGTTCTTTTTCTGTGTTTTTGATTTACAAAAGTAGACATTTATGATGTTTTTCCTGTGTTTTCTTTGATAAAAGTGGACACATCCTTTGAGTAGTTACTTATCTTCTTTATTATCAGACTTTTCGCGTCTTTTTCGTACGAACTTTGGTTCCGGTGATGCTACTCTTGTCTCAAAAGTATTTTTACGGGGCAGTTCACCTTTGTAATACCGTTTCCGGTAGTTCTCAGGAGTGTCATAACCGATTGCGAAACACGGACGCATCTCGTTGTAGAACTTGACGTACTCGTCAAGTATCCTGGTGATATTCGTCCATCTATGTTCTTGCTCAAGACCGAAGTCTGATAAGAGTTCTTCCTTGATCCAGCCGTTCAGAGACTCGTTGACGGGGTTGTCCGTGGGCTTTCCGGCCCTTGACATTGAGCGGACTATATTCGTGTCCTTGATCAGTTCATTGTATGCCATAGATGCGTACACGCTGCCTTGATCGGTGTGCAGGATTACAGGTTCAACGGTGCCTTTCAACATACTCACTACATCGTTCAGACCTTCTATGTATTGCATACGGTCTCCACGCCGATCTGTAGCCTTATATGTGAGGATTTCTTTCGTGAACACATCGAAGTAGAACGTTACTTCGAAACTGATCCAACGCAGACTGAACATGGTCATATCTGACACAATCACTTGCCGAGGTCTGTCTACAGTCTCCCAGGTAGAGTATATCAGATTGGGATACTTGTCCCGTATCTTTCTCGGCCTGTAGTGCAACTTGTGCTTCGTCTCAGCCTTGATTCCAAGGTAACGGAAGCACTTGTAGGCGTAACTGTCGCTTATCTCTATGCACATATTGATTCTGATGAAGGCGGCTGTCCAGCGATATCCGTGGGTCTTGTGCTTTTCATGCACTTCCTTGACCTTCCCGACAATCTCCTCACGATGATGGTCCCTGATTGAAGGAACGTGCTTGAGCCACTTGTAATAGCCTGCGCGGCTCACGCTCATCAGTTTACAGACGTCTTTTATTGGATAGTCGCGGGACAGAAGCTTGACTATTTCAAACTCTTCTCCTTTAAACGAACATACTCCATTTGCCCATCCGCGTTCATCTGAACGGCATAACTTTTTTTTAGCCGTTCATTCTCTATGCGGAGCTTCAGAATCTCCCTTTTGTAAGACTCCTCCTTTCTGTCGAAGCCTTCAGGAAGAATGCTCTGGATGTCAGCGTCTGCGCGTGCAAGCCCTTCCAGGCCACCTTCTTCATACTGCTTTGTCCATTTCTTGAGTGATTGTTCTGTGATGTTGTGCATCGCAGCAAACTCTTTTGCGGTCCGCATACTTGCCTTGTACTGGCGGACTAGAAACTCTTTTTCAAGAGGGTTGAGATGTTTTGCCATAAAAGTTTCTCCTTTCCGGTAGAACCCGACTGGTGTCGTTTTCGGGCCGCCGGAAGTTGCTCGTTCCGGTCGGGGCTACGCCCCTCCCTCCACGAGCAACTTCCTTGACTGCAACAAAGGTACAACATTCAATCTTTTTCTACCTTCCCGTGTCTACTTTTTCGAGAGCAGCATATCGCGAAAACGGGCGAAAATTGTAATTTTAGGCCACCACATCAAGGGTGAAGGAGAATGTGCTGCCTTTGCCTGGGGTGCTTTCGACAGTGATTTCTTCATCCATTTTCTTCAGGAATTCATTGACCGTAATCAGGCCGAGTCCATTGCCGCTCTCGCCGCCGGTACCTCGCACGGACATTTTTGTATCGATTTTGAACAGTTTCTCCTTTGTATCCGTCGTCATGCCGATACCATGGTCCTTGATGCTGACCAATGCCTTTCCGTTCTTGTAATCAGAATGAATGTTTATGCAAGAGTTTTTGTATGAGTATTTTATGGCATTTGACAGAAGGTTGCGGAGAATCGTTGACAGCATATCCGGGTCTGCATATACCTTTAGCGTCGGATCCACCTCAACGATAATCCTGACGTTCTTTCCATCACACATTCCTCCGAGGCTATCAACGACTGCATCCACTGCTTCCTTCAGTGCAATTGTCTTTTTCTGAGCCACCATAACTCCGGTCTGTGTCATGGCCCAAGTCAGAATTTCGTCAAGAATATCTGTCGTTCCTTTGGCGGAAGAATTTATCATTTTCATCCCCTTGAACCTTTCATCTTCGCTCATCTTCTCCCAGTTCTGAACAAGAGCTGAAGACAGCAAGTCTATGGACCTGACCGGGTTGTTAAGGTCATGCGAAAGGATTGAAAAGAATTTGTTCTTGCTGTCAATCTGCTGTTTCAGCTGCTCCGTCCTCTTGTCAACGAGACCTGTAAGCTTAATGTTCTCCATCCTCAGCCTCCTTTCCCGGATTTTAATCAAAACGACTACACCCATTACCAAAATGGCGGCCACGGTGAGAATGAACCACCATCGGAGCCAGAGAGGGGGATCCACCTCAATGCCTATGCTGCGGCCAGACCATATTCCCGAATGGTCAAGTATCTCTGTGTGAAGAATATAGCGGCCTCCCGGAAGGTTGGTATATTTGATGTTTACCCTTTCATTGTCAGAATAGGTCCACTCACGGTCGAATCCTTCCAGACGGTAGCGCCTCATCAGGCCCGGAGCGAGAACCGAGGAGAAATCAACCGAGAAGGAATTATTCCTGTGAGTTAGTCTTATGGTGTTCGGAACACATTGGTATCCAGTGCCGTCAGTTGTGTTGAAGCCGCAGAGGATGGCCGATGGATATGCTTGGGAAAGCATTGCTTCCGGGTCAATAATGTCGAATCCGTACGTTCCTCCGAAGGCCATTCTGCCGTCGGCAAGCATAGTCGCCGCACCGGAGTATGCTTCGTTCCTCAGGCCTTCGCAACGGTGGAATGATGTGGCTGTTTCCTGAGCAATGTCAAGACAGACAAGTCCGTTGTCCGTGGATATCCATAATCTTCCTTTGGGGTCTTCCAGCACCCTCCTTACCGATATGGTGCCGACTCTCCCAATTGTTATGAACTTCCCGGAAGGATCAAAGCTGCAAAGGCCTTTGTCGGTCCCGACCCATATTCTTCCAGTGGAACTGATGAAAATGTCCCGGATGTCGTTGCCCGGAAGGCCCTCCATAAGGACATCTTCGGGATTATCGGATTCATCTTTGTGACCACCTCCAATATCGTCTTCGTGGCGGAATGAAGTGATTTCCCCGGTGCTGATGTCAATCCGGCAAAGCCCGCTGTCGGTGGTTCCATACCAGAGGAAGCCATCTTTGTCTTCGGCAATGCAGGAGGCGAGCCTTGAAGGAAGAGTGCGTGGAGCCTCACGTGAAATGTCAATGGTCCTGTCCTCGCTTTCAATCTGGATGGTTGAGCCTTTGTCCGTCTGGACGAAAAGGGAATCTCCGCCGAGGCTGAATCTGCTGCCGTCCCTAGCAGGGAAGCATTGTTCCGGCAAAGGGGAAGGGGAGACCTTGAAGCCGTCTCCGGATTTCTGCCTTGTGGCCGTGACGGTTTCGTCGTCCCATTTCACATGGATTCCCTTTACAGAGGTAAATGTCTCATATTCAATGCGGAACTTCTCAGGCCGGTGGAGCACATGCACCTGGTCTGTCCTGACATTGTGTTCGAAAAGCGAGTTTGCACTGGCAAGCAGTATCCAGTCTCCATTTTTGTCCAGGATTCTGAGGTCCAATGTGTTGACTGGTATGTCAATCTGTTTTGCCGGGCTGTGGGAATAATATCGGTTGAGGATATCTCCGTTTGGATATCCCTGTGGGAAATTCTCCACATAGCGGTGGAAATCTCTTGTTCGGAGGTCGAAATATCCGTACCATTTGCCTCCGGCCATATATATCCTGCCATTGTCAAAATCGTCGAAATGTGAGCAGATCGTCCCGCGAGGCATTCTCGGCACGTCTCCGGGGATGAAATGCACTCCTGTGAATTCTCCGCTATTCCTGTCGAAAAGGTTGAGACCAACTCCCTCCCAGGTCGTGCACCACATATTTCCCCGGCTGTCCTCAAGGAATCCGGTGTACCAATTCGCACCCCATAGATTGCCTTCGAGAAGAAGAGGAAAAACATATCCTGCCGGAACGCTCCATAGACAGTGTCTTTTGAAAGTTCCGGATTCTTTGTTGAAAGTGTTGAAGCCGACATGGGACCACAGGCCGATGTATATCGTTCCTGCGTTGTCCTGATATAGGGCACTCACCTTGTTTTCGTTGAGGGAACCATCGTCAGGAGCCTTGTGAAGGGAATATTGCCTGAGCGTTTCCTTTTCTCTTTCGCGGGTGCTGAGCGGCAGATTTCCGTTCAGCAGTTCGTATTTCAGGTTGCCGCAGCGCAGGGTGTTGAGGTTGAGGGTGTCCGCTCCGTTCTCTTCCGTGCCTATCCACAACAATCCGTCT
>JBJFDE010000335.1:0-5261 GCA_051889855.1 Candidatus Cryptobacteroides sp.
CCTTACTGCTGGCGTCTTTGACTTCATCTCTGTCAATGTTCGCTGCCAACAGAAAGGTGCTTGATTCAGGTTGGCAGTTCAGACAGCACAATATCGGAGAATGGTATCCAGCTATTGTCCCGGGAACGGTTCACCTTGACCTGGCCCGTAATTCGTTGATACAAGATCCTTTTTATGGAGTGGCTCAGCCACAGCTCCAGTGGATTGACAAAACTGAATGGGAATATTCCTGTTCATTCGATGTAACAGGGCTGGAGGACTACGGTAATGCCCGTCTTGTCTTTGAAGGTTTGGACTGTTTTGCCGATGTGTTTCTCAATGGCGAGCAGATTCTGTCAACCGACAATATGTTTCGTAAATGGACTGCTGAAGTCCGGGAACTGCTGAAGTCCCGGGACAATGAACTGACCGTCATTTTTCATTCTCCCGTATGGAAAGGTCTGGAAGCGATGACCTCCTATGGCGTGAATCTGACAGCAAACAACGACTTGAGCCATCTCGGAGGTTTGGGTGACAGCAGAGTGAGTGTTTACACGAGAAAATCAGGCTATCAGTTCGGCTGGGATTTCGCTCCTCGTTATGTGACTTCCGGAATATGGAAACCAGTGTGTCTTGAATTGTGGGACGATGCAAGAATCGAGGACTTCTATGTTTCAACGGAAAGGTTGGAAAAGAACAGGGCTGTCATCTCGGCAAAGACTGAACTGGTAGTGTCCCGTGAGGGCCAATACAAGGCTGAAATTATTCTGGACGGAAAGGTGGTCGGAACATACGTGCGAGAACTGTCGGCAGGCAACCATTGCATCTCGGATGTATTCGACATATGGAATCCAAAATTATGGTATCCGCACACGATGGGTGAGCCTCATTTGTACAATGTTCAGTTGAGACTTAGTCTGAATGATAAAACTGTTGATGCAAAGGACTTGGCGTTTGGCGTCAGGACCGTGAAACTGCACTACGAGGATGATGATCAGGGTCGCAGTTTCTTTTTTGAGATAAACGGTAAACCTGTTTTCTGCAAAGGTGTGAACATGGTGCCTCAGGATTCATTCGTCCCGGATGCTGATCAGAACAGGTTAAAGCATCTGCTCGGAAGTGTTGTGGATGCCAATATGAACATGATTCGTGTGTGGGGAGGAGGAGTGTATGAGAGCGACAGTTTCTATGAACTCTGCGACAGGCTTGGCATTATGGTGTGGCAGGATTTCATCTTTGCCTGCGATATGTACCCTGGAGGTGATGACGTTTACGACAATATCAGGAACGAGGCTGCAGAAAATGTCAAGAGACTTCGCAGTCATCCTTCACTGGTATTATGGTGCGGGAACAATGAAATCGATTCTGCCTGGAAACCGGGAAATCCTTCCGCCAGCAATTGGAGGAAGAAGCACCCGCAGCATGTCAATGACCAGTTTGACAAGGTTAATGAACATATTTTCAGGGGAATACTTCCTTCAGTCGTTGACAGTCTTTATGCTGATGGGATACCTTATTGGCATTCTTCTCCGTCTCCAGGCTGGATGCTTGACAAGTTGCCTAAATGGCAGTATGGAGACGTACACAACTGGGACATCTGGCATCGCGGTGATTCGCTTACTGCCTACAACAACAAGATCGCAAGGTTTACTTCCGAGTACGGATTGCAGTCCTATCCTGAATATTCATCCGTCAAGAGATTTATTCCAGATGAAGACCTTTATCTGAATTCACCTTCAATCAGTTCCCATCAGGGAGACAAGGCAAAGGGAGACAAACGCATCCTTGAGTATATCGACCAATGGTTCAACCGCAGGGATGATTTCCCTTATATGCTTTACCTCAGCCAGATGATGCAGGGTGAAGGGGTGAGAATTGCAATGGAGGCTCACAGACGCAATATGCCTTACAGTATGGGTTCTCTTGTCTGGCAACTCAATGATGTCTGGCCATGTGCCAGTTGGTCAGTCGTGGACTACTATGGAAGATGGAAAGCTGCCATGTATATGCTCAAACGCTCTTGCGAGCCGGTGATCTTGTCCTCCCATACCCACTCTGGGATGATTGATTTCCACATTGTCTCTGATCTGGGCCGGGATTTGAAGGGGAAGTTCACAGTAAGTCTTCAGAATTTTACGGGCAACGTCATCAGTGAGAAGACGTTGGATGCCACAATACCTGCAACTTCATCCGTAAAGGTTTTGACAGTGTCGGAGATTGAACTGCTCAACGGAATGAGAGCCGAGGACCTGATGGCTGTCTGTACATTCAAGGGGAAAGGTGTGGAGGTAGAAAATATTCACTATTTTGTACTTCCGAAATATTCCACCTACCCGAACGCCCGGCTCTCTGTTTCCGTCAGCAAGACTGATGACGGCCTTTGTCGTATAGGCCTTTCTTCCGACGGCCTTATAAAGGGCCTTGCCGTGTATCTTGATTGTGTCGCTGGGGAGATGTCTGACAATTACTTCGACCTCCTGCCGGGCAGAGTGAAGGAGGTGACTGTCAAGACGGGCCTTCCTCTGGAAGATTTGAAACAGAAGTTGACATTTGAATGTCTTAATGAAAGTATAATTATCGAAAAATAATGGTATGAAAAGAGTTTATGCTGTAATCCCGCTTCTTGTTTTGTTTGTTACGGCTTCCGCCCAACAATGGCAGGATCAGAGTGTCAACGGAATCGGGCGCCTTCCTGCGAGGGCAACGTCTTACTCTTATTCCTCGGTCAATGATGCTTTGACATGTGATCGTAGCCGTTCAAGGATAAAGTCGTTGGACGGAACTTGGAAGTTTTTCTTCTCAGATGATGTCAAGGGGGCACCTGATGGATTCCAGAAAAGAGGTTTTGACGTCAGCGGATGGGATGATATTGAAGTCCCGGGATGCTGGGAAATGCAGGGCTATTCGTACCCTATTTACACGAACACTGTTTACCCGTTCAAAAACAATCCTCCGTTCATTGATAGGAACAACCCTACTGGTTGCTATGTGAGGACTTTTGAGGTTCCAGCTGAATGGGGGAATGACAGGGTTGTGCTTCATTTCGGAGGAGTGTATTCGGCCTACTATGTGTGGGTGAACGGTAATTTTGCAGGATATGCCGAAGACAGCTGTCTTCCGAGTGAGTTCGATGTGACGGACCTTCTTGTCGATGGTGAGAACACGCTGGCGGTGAAAGTTCTCAAATGGGCTGATGGAAGTTATCTTGAGGATGCCGACCATTGGCGAATGGCTGGTTTGCATCGCGAGGTATATATCGCTGTTCAGCCCGATGTCGCAATTCAGGACTTCAGCTACAGAACCGTTTTTGAAAGTGACTTCACTTCCGCATTGTTTCAGGTCCGTCCTGTGGTGGATGTCCGCAAGGATGTAGACACCAGGAACTATACCCTGACCGCAATGCTGTTTGATGCAGAAGGAAAGATTATTGGTAGTCCGATGTCCGTCGGTGTGGATACAATCCTCAATGAGAAATGGGGCTCGCATCACGGTACCGCCTACTACGGAATGCTGGAGCAGGAGATAAGGAATCCTGAACTCTGGAGTGCAGAAACGCCTGTCCTTTACACACTGGTCGTTTCTTTGGAGGATGCATCCGGCAATGTTATAGACGCACGCAGCTGCAAGGTCGGTTTCAGGGATGTGCGCATCGAAGGAAGAGTTTTCCTTGTCAATGGAAAGCCGATCAAGTTGTATGGCGTCAACCGTCACGACCATAATGACATCACAGGAAAGACTGTGTCACGGGAAGTGATGGAAGAGGATGTCAAGGTAATGAAGAGACTGAATGTCAATGCCGTCAGGACCTGTCACTATCCGAATGACGAGTATTTCTACGAACTTTGTGACAAGTACGGAATTTATGTCCTCGATGAAGCAAACATCGAGACCCACGGTGGATATGCCTATCTTACCAACCGGCCGGAATGGTCTTCATCATTTCTTGAGAGGGTAAGTCGAATGGCGGTGAGGGACCGCAATCATCCAAGTGTAATCATCTGGTCCCTCGGCAATGAGTCCGGTACAGGCCCTAACCACTCGGCGGCTGCGGGCTGGCTTCATGAATACGATCCGACAAGGCCTGTGCATTACGAAGGAGCGCAGAACTTCATGCTGAGACTCAATGGGCAGCCCCGAAAATTGGCAGATGACCCGGAGTACGTTGATATGATGAGCAGGATGTATCCGACACTCAAGGCCGTTGCGGACATTGCAGCCAACAAGGACCTGCACCGTCCGTTTGTGATGTGCGAATACGAACATTCAATGGGCAACTCCTTGGGAGGAATCAATGAATACTGGAATCTAATCCGGGCAAATGACTGTCTGATGGGCGGATTCATCTGGGATTACAAGGAGCAGGGACTGCTCAAGAGAGATGGCAATTCCCGTGAATATTGGGCCTACGGTGGCGATTTTGAACCAGCCTTTGAACCGAACGCAGGAGCGTTCTGCTGCAATGGCATTGTCAATCCCGACCTTTCTTACAAACCAGCCGCCTATGAGGCAAAATATGTCTTCCAGCCGATCGCTTTCAATGCCATTGACTTGTCTACAGGGCTTGTCTCCATTCACAACAGAAATTTCTTTGTCGGCACCGACCGTTACGAGTACAGGTGGGAAGTCTTTTCTGAGAAGTCACGTATCCAGGGCGGTGTCCTGGATGTCCCGGTCACTCCTGCGGGAGGGACTGTGGAGGTCAGGATACCTTTAAGGAAGTTCAAGCCGGAGGCAGGGATTGAGTATCATCTGAGGCTTACTGCTGTGGAAAAGGCTGACAATATGTATGCAGAAGCCGGTTATGTTGTGGCCCGGGAACAGTTCATCCTTCCGTTCAGCAAGAAGTCTCCGTCCACAAAGATGGATGGAGCTGAAGTTCTTGAGAGGAATGGAGCTGCAGTTCTGAAGGCTGCCGGAGCAGAGGCAGTCATCAACAGGCAGACCGGTCTTTTGGAGTCTTATTCCTACAAAGGGAGGGGTCTTATTACCGCACCTCTGACTCCGTATTTCTGGAGGCCTCTTGTGAGCAATGATGCTCGTGGATGGAAGCCGCAGAAAGTGTCTGCAATCTGGAAGACAATGCCAGAAAAACTGATGGTAGATACTTTTGAAGCCAATGCAGGGAGAGTGCAGGTGGTCAAAAAGTATGAAAACAAGGTAATTCTCAGGTTGGAGTATACGATGAACGCATCCGGAACCATCCATGTCTTCTACAGTATCAATATCGCAGAAGGACTTCCAGAGCCACTGCGCATCGGTCTTCAGACCAGAGTTCCCAATTC
>JBJFDE010000336.1:0-2055 GCA_051889855.1 Candidatus Cryptobacteroides sp.
TTGAGCTGTACATTGCACAGTCTCAGGCGATGATAGATTCATTCAATGCCTATATTTCTATGTCACTCGACGTGGATGGCAAGAAAAGCTCTGACACCGTCCTGATTCTTCCAGTTTCTTCAGAAGAAAGCATCCCGCAAGTTCTCCAGCGTCTGGAATATTTCAATTTCTGATGTCTTGATAGTGGAATCCACTCAAAAAAATAGTGCTCAATGGAACATTATTAATCTAAAATGCTATTTTTGTAAAACATTTTGTTTCTCATTCCCCCATATATGAGTACACAAAATGGCAGACACAATATAAACAACTTAACAAATTTTACTTATGAAAGATCTCTTGTCTGCACGTGCGTCCGTCAATGAATGGATGCAGCGGTTTGGTGTGAGGTTCGGAGTGTATAAAAATGGAGTGTTCAATGAGCAGCTCTTTCCCTTCGACTCAATCCCACGACAAATTCCAGCCGAAGAATGGAAAATGCTTGAGGCCGGACTGATTCAGCGCGTGAAAGCCCTGAATGCTTTCCTCTATGACATCTACCACGAAAAGAAAATCGTATCCGATGGCGTGGTTCCCAAAGAATTCACTTATGAGAGCAAAGGTTATATGCCTGAGTGCGAGGGTATTACCCCGTTTGGAGGTGTTTATGCCCACATAGCGGGCATTGACCTTGTACAGGCGAAGGACGGCCGATGGCTGATTCTGGAAGACAACCTGAGGATTCCTTCCGGCGCAAGCTATCCGATGATTGCGCGCACCGTGACCCGCAAGGCTTCGCCACAGACTTTCCGTGACCACCTTATTGAGGACAACAGGAACTATGGTGAACTGCTGCGTGAAATGATGGATTACATCAACGACGGCAGGGGAATCAATGTCATTCTGACTCCCGGCCGCTACAATTCAGCTTTTTTCGAGCATTCTTACCTTGCTGAGAAGACGAATTCGACCCTTGCATTCCCCGGAGACCTTGTGGTGGAAGGAAACAAGGTATATTATCAGGGTGTCAATACTAAAGCACGCGTGGGAGCAATCTACCGCCGTGTAAGTGACGAATATCTTGATCCTTTGGCTTTCGAGCCGAGTTCGCTGCTTGGCGTGCCTAATCTGATGGAGGCATATCGTGCAGGGGAAGTCGGTGTCATCAATGCTCTCGGAAACGGAGTTGCTGACGACAAAGGCATATACTATTTTGTGCCGAAGATGGTGGAATATTATCTTCATGAGGAACCAATCCTGCACAATGCGCCAACCTATCTCCCATTTTTCAAGTCGGATTTCGAATACATTCTGAACAATATCAACAAGCTGGTAATCAAGGATGTAGCTGAAGCGGGCGGCTATGGCGTCATGTTCGGAAAAGATATGTCTGATGAGAAAATAGAGGAGGTACGTCAACTTATAGTCAAGGATCCGCGCAGATGGATTGCTCAGGAGGTTGTGGATTTCATAGACCTTGACATCATTGATGAGACAGGCCATCCTTCACCGCGTAAATGTGACCTTCGCGCCTTTGTCATCACTGGACGTGAAACAGTCGTTTGGAAATCCGGATTGACACGTTTCAGCAGGAATCCGGACTCCTTCGTCGTGAACAGCAGCCAGGGAGGTGGTTTCAAGGACACATGGGTGATGATGTAAATATAGTAACGGACAAAACAAAACAGACATGGAAAAAGTAATCAGTGCATCTACAGCCAACAACCTGTTCTGGCTGGGCAGATATGTGGAACGGGGTTACCTCCTGCTCCATCTTATGCGCAAGGCTTACGACGAGGTGATTGACGTACCCGTCGGCGAGACACCATACAGCAATTTCCTGAATAAGATCAACGGGTATTCCTGCAGCACCTTCACCACTTCATATCAGATGATGCAGCAAATATATGATGTGAATAATCCTACTTCACTCCGTTCTGTAATAGAAAGGATGATGGACAATGCCATTGTTCTCAGACCTGAAATCTATTCGGAATCTTTCAGTTACATAGAGCTCTGCCGTGACAAGATTGCCAGTGAAGCAGAGAAAGGTCAGATGAACATTACTGACCTGCA
>JBJFDE010000336.1:2155-5204 GCA_051889855.1 Candidatus Cryptobacteroides sp.
CAGCATCTGATGAAAAGTTCGGTGGAACTGACACCGGTCACCAAACTGAACCGAGCCACTGACAGTTTTGGCAATGGACTCATTTTCGGATACATAGAATCGCCTCACGACCACTTCGTCGTTGTCTCGAAAGGAGTGGTGGATTGCTGTCCTTATGAGATCCCGGATTCTTCTCCTGCGGAGTTCTATCGTTTCCCCACTCCACTTACCCGCTGGAACGATGACATCCGTCAAATGGCAGCCGGCCTTTCTGCGTATGGAATTATGGAAGCCGTACATAGACGGATGCAATATGAACGGTTTCTTACATCCAATTCGACCTCTGCCATTGAGGCTCTGAAACTTGAAAAGGGGGTTTGCCAGGATTTCGCTCACGTAATGTTGGCGGCTTGTCGCTCTGCCGGCATGCTTGCAAGATATGTCAACGGACTGGTTATGGGTGAAGGAGAGACTCACGCATGGGTTGAAGTCTTCAATGATGGCCACTGGACCGGTTTCGATCCTACTTTGAACAGATTGGTGGGGGAGGGCTACATCAAGGTGGCCCATGGGCGTGACACGAATGATTGCCCGATCAACAGAGGCAGGTTCTTCAACTGGACCTCCGAGCAAATGAACGTAAAATGCATAGTGACTCATGATACAAACTGTGACCTCGCTTGAAATGCCGGTGGACGAAGAGTTCCGCATTGTCAAGAATCATCTTTCTCATGGGAAAGGCAAACGGCTCTGTCTGGTGACAGGCACCCATGGTGATGAGCTGGAAGGACAATATATTTGCTTCCTTGTGGCTAAAATGGTGAGTGAAAACCTTCACAAACTGAATGGGTCTGTGGACATATATCCTGCCCTGAACCCTTTGGGCATCGACACGATGCAGAGGGGAGTGCCGGCGTTCGACCTTGATATGAATCGCATCTTTCCCGGAGACAGCCGTGGGTCAATGATTGAGAAAGTTGCTCATGACATATATACCGACATTTCTGGGGCAGATTTGGTGATAGACATCCATGCTTCGAACATTTTCCTGCGTGAAATTCCCCAGGTCAGAATCAGTGAAATGTCGGCTGATTCTCTTGTACCTTATGCCCGGAAGCTGGGTATAGAATTCATCTGGATTCATCAGGCTGCAACCGTGCTGGAATCCACACTTGCCCATTCGCTCAACTCTACGGGGACTCCTTGCCTGGTGGTTGAAATGGGGGTGGGCGGCCGCATCAGCCACTCCATGTGTGGCAAATTGCTGGTGGGCATTCAAAACCTGATGTATGAAACCGGTATGTGGAGCGAAGCCCCGGATTCAAGTTTGCTCGGGGAAAGCATTGTATGTCAGGGAGCGGACTCAGTGGAGTTTCTCAATGCTCCAAGCAGCGGAGTCTTCGTCACAGAAATCCACAATGACATGTATGTACGCAAGGGACAAAGCATCGGACAAATAATCCAGCCGCTCACCGGGCAGGTCCTGAATGAAATAATCAGCCCCTGCGACGGACTTCTCTTCACCATCCGTGCCTATCCGATTGTCTATGAAGGCAGTCTTGTTGGCAGAATCTATAAAGCGTAACACAGTATGAAAGTACAAACCATATTCCGCATCAAGTCTCCCTATCGCGATGATTTCCGCATAAAGGCCTACACTTTCGGAGAGGGGGAAAAAGCGCTTTGCATTGTGGGCAGCATGCGAGGTGATGAGATTCAGCAACAATATGTTGCATCATGCATGGTACAGATTCTGAAGAATGCAGAGGAACAGAATATGATTGCCGAAGGAGTCAGCATCAGTGTCATTCCATGCGCCAACCCTTCGAGCATAAACATCGAGAAACGCTTCTGGGCCCTCGACGGAACGGACATCAACCGGATGTTCCCCGGATATGATGAAGGGGAAACCACCCAGCGCATTGCAGCCGGCATTTTCGATTTTGTCAAGGAATTCCGCTCTGGCATTCAGCTGGCATCCTATTATCTTCCCGGAAATTTCCTCCCTCATGTCCGTCTGCTTCACACAAAGTATGAGAATGTGGATGATGCGCATCTTTTCGGCTTGCCCTATATCGTTGTAAGTGATCCGAAACCGATTGATACCGTCTTGCTCAATTATAACTGGCAAATATGGGACACACAGGCCTATTCACTCTATGCCGGTACGACGGATGTCATTGACAAGGATATGGCTCAGGTGACCTTGCATGCCATCGGACACTATATCAATGAGAAAGGCTATGCTTCACTGCCTGTGTCGGGCAGGGAAACAGAACATCCCACGGTGCTGAATCAAACGGATTTGATTGATATAAAGGCACCCCGCGCAGGGATTCTGATGATGAATTGTTCTGCAGGGCAGAAAGTGAATCGTGGCGATATATTGGCTCAAATTCTGCACCCTTGCGAGGGCTATGTCCTGTGCGAAATCACTTCTCCTGCCGATGCCACAGTATTCTTTCTGCGCAACAAATCAATCTGTTTCCAGAATACCCTCCTTTTCCGTCTTGTAATGAATGATGTGGAAGGCAAATAAACGTTTACTGTCAGGATTATTTCATGAAAATGAGTAATTTTGCCGTGATAATGGGATTGTAAAAAATTATGGAATATAGTATCAGGCAGGCAGCTGTGGAGGATGCCGGCATTATCAGGCAAATTGCAGATGTCGCTTTCCGCGCGACTTATGCAGCGATAATTTCACCCGGGCAGATTGACTATATGATGGAGTGGATGTATTCCGAGTCCACTCTCAGGAAAGAAATCTGTGGCAATGTCACCTACCTGCTGCTTCAGGCTGATGGCAAGGATATCGGCTATGTTTCCTTCGGACCTGAAAACAGACCTGAAAATTCATCTCTGTTTCATCTGCACAAGATTTATCTTCTTCCGGAGTGTCAGGGCAGGGGATATGGAAAGCTTCTCTTCAAGGCTGCGGAAGAAGCCATGAAGAAGAACGGCGCAGAAGCCTACGAACTGAATGTCAACCGGCACAACAAGGCATTGAATTTCTACCTGCAAATGGGCATGCACATAGCCAGAAGCGGTGACTTCGACATCGGAGGCG
>JBJFDE010000337.1:0-5189 GCA_051889855.1 Candidatus Cryptobacteroides sp.
ATCCTACCCAGGAACTCGAATGGGACCAGAAACTCTGGTGGGTTCATCTTGAATCAGCCATCGCGATGATCAAGGGCTATCAGCTCACCGGCAATGAAAAGTGCCTCGACTGGTTCCTCAAACTCCATGACTATCTGTGGACTCATTTCAAAGATGCGGAATATCCTGAATGGTATGGCTATCTCAACCGCAGGGGAGAGGTGCTCCTTCCTCTGAAGGGTGGTAAATGGAAAGGGTGTTTCCATGTGCCTCGTGCCCTTTACCAGATCTGGCTTATCCTTGATGAGATAGCATCAAGATAATTGACATTAATTATTAACAAATTCATAAATCATTTATTATGAAAAGATTAGCATTATTTATTTCGCTTGCAATCATGGCGATTGCCTGCACCAAGACTGTGATCACTCCGGAGATCACTTGTAATGTTGATGAAGTGACTGTTCCTGTCAATGGTACGATTGACGAGGATATCTTCGTTTCTTTCACTTCGAATGTTGCATGGAAAGCTGCCATCAAAGAGAATGTTGACTGGTGTAAGGTTTCTCCTGCAGAAGGAGAAGCCGGAGATGCAAAGCTCAAACTCATCGTTGCCGAGACCAAGGAGCTTGATGCCAGAAGTGCTACTTTGACTATCACGGCTGAAACTGCAATAAAGGAAATCAAGATTGTTCAGGGACAGGTTGATGCTTTCGAGCTTGCTGCCACTGAGGCTGAAGTAGGAGCTGAAGGTGCTTCAATTGAAATCAAGGCCATGACCAACGTAGATTGGACAGTTACCGTTCCATCTGATTGTGACTGGGTTAAGCTTGCTGACAGCAAGGCTTACGGTGAGCAGGTCAAGACTGTTGTCGTTTCTGCTTACGATGCTCTTGACGAGGAGCGTGAAGTAACCCTCGCCATCAAAGCTGCCAACGGCGCAGAGGCTACCTTCTATATCCATCAGGCAGGTCCTAAGAGTGTTATCTGGAGTGTTGATATGTCCACATTGTTCCCAAGGATGAATTCATTCACAAGAGGAGATCAGGTTATTCCAACAAATGTTTCTATGGCTTTGTTCAATGGTGATGTGCTCGTTTGTGCTGGTGATGGATCAGATCCGATTATTCTTGATAAAGCAACGGGAGAAAAGAAGGGCGTTCTTTCACTTGGTTCTAAAGATAAACCTGGTTACATAACAAATGACGATGCAGGCAACCTTGTATATTGTACAAGAGTTTGGAATTACTGGATTGATTATCAGTTCTTTAATATTTACTATATGAAGCCGGGTGATACTACACCTACACAACTTTGTACGGCTACAAGTGCAGAATATGCTCCTTCTTATCTGGGTGCATCACTCTCAGTTCGTGGTGATGTTACAAAAACTGCTGCAATAATGGCACCTTGGGAAGGTGTGTCTGGAATTACTGGTGAAAACATGGTTCTTTGCTGGCAGGTGACTGACGGAAAAGCTGGAGATTACATTAAGGGAACACTCACAGGCTTTGTTGCAATAGGTTGGATGGCTGGCTACTGGGGACAGTCTCCTGACAACTACCCTGGAATTGTTCTTCTTGGTGACAAGTTAACAGACGGAGCTCTATTCTCTTGCTATGATGAGAATATCCTTTACTATGTAAACTCTGATTTTGCTTGCACAAAAGTATCTGAAACTCCAATAATGGATGGAAACAATACTCCAAATGCATTGGAAGTTCGCACCGTAAATGGAAAAGGATATCTTGCTGTAAGTGGAGGATGTTACTTCCCGGGATGGGGCTTGACTCCTGTCATCGACATTTATGATGTTCAGACTAAGGAAGTCCTGGCTACTGGATTGAGGACAGGTTCTTATGCTCCATATGCTGAAGATGGAACTGGAGAGAATTGTGGAGCTTCAGCGGCTGTTCGTATCGAAGGTGCAGATAATGGTCTCAATGTGTACCACATCAACAATAACTGTATGTGTGTTGAGGCAATTAAGGTTGTCCTTTAGTGACGAATTTACATAATATCAAAAAAGCCCGGCACCGCCGGGCTTTTTTGATATCCGTCAATCAGTTATTTAGTATAGACCGGACGGAGGGGAAGACCGGTGTAGAGATTAGCGGTTTTATTGATACTTGCACCTCCTGTCGGGCTGAAATACGTAGAATAGCCTTTCTTGAGACCATTGACTATTTCAGGATTGGATGAACTTGACCAATAATAGCCATTCGCAGTACTTGAGGCTGTATAGTTGTCATAGTATCCGGCATACCTGAGTCTAATCACGTTTTTAGTAGTCTTGCTCGTGAACTTGATGACAGTCGCACCAGTGTCGGAATCTTTCACAACTTCTCTATCGCATTTATTAATCAATTCTTGCCATTCAGCGGAAGTCGGAGTTCTCCATTTCCCCCTCCAAAGATTGGTGGCTGCATCATAAAGAGGATTCCCGCTGAAATCAAATCCAGGAGACAACTCACTTGGCCGGCACCCTTCCGGCAAGGCCTCATTGTATTTCGTATATGCTGCACTTCCGTAGCTGCCCGGAGCTGTATTGGTTCCCCACATGACAATCGTTCCAATCATATAGCAGACATTCTCGGCTGTAGCTTCGGGATTGTCTTCAGCACCGAGATTGAAACTGCACCACATTACGGACGTACCCATGTCAACGGCTGCGCTGTATGCAACTTTGGGCGCATTCTCATCAAGATTATAGCAATGCCCGGCCTGAGTGGCAATCGGGAACAGTTCCTTAAGATGTCCAGTTTCAATTTTGTATAATTTGTTGTCCAATAAGTATTTGATGCTGATGTCCAGAACCTCTCCTGGATTGAAAAGGTACTTGTATTCATCCAGTCCTCCCGTGCTGGAGCAAAGATAAGGAGTGAAATCCGCACCACTGAATCTATACTCATATTTTGTGGACCCGGCAGGAATGCAGAACCTCAGCATGGCAAGAGGATGCGCAAATTCAAGGCTGACAGCTTTTCCCTCCACTGTGACCTTGCCGTATTCATAATCAGCGATATTGCTTGCCACGAGCAAGTCATAGTCGGCCAGGGACGCACTCTGGTCTGACGGAATCGAAGAACAGAAACCTGACACGATGGACTTGATCTGGCCGACAGTCGTGATTGAGCTGAGCGATTCATCATAAGGGAAATAGGCAAAGTAATGGCTGCCCCTTCCGAGGAAGTCCGAAATTGGATAATTGGATGTATTGCCTGCCGAGGAACCATCCTTGAAAATGGACCAGACACTTTTACCCTCATTGTCCAATCCGGAACAATAGACCTTGACATTGCTGACTTTGACAACATCGTCCGCATCCACGACGAAAAGACCGAAGCAGTCACCCGTCTCAAATTCGGTATGCTCTCCAATATTGCCGCTATATGTTACCTTCGTCGCAGATTTCGCGAGTCCGTCAAAGTCCCGGACTTTCACCTGTATGGACAAGTCCTGCCCGAGACCCTGGAGCGGTCCGGCATCAGGACTGCAGCAGACGAAAATCATTGCAGCCAGAGTGAGTATGATATAAATCAATCTTTTCATTCGCTATATTCGTTTGGGCTGTAAACCGGCCTTACAAGCATGCCTGTGTACCGGCTTCCATCAATCTTGATATGCTGCTCCTGATCATTGAAAAAAGCATAAGAAACACATCGGAGGATGGTCGGGGATGCACTGCTCGTCATATAATATGCTACCTGAGGGCTTACCAGTCCCTGGTTCAATTTATTGTCACCGGATGAAGTTATATTTCCCTCACTGTCCCTCTCAGCCTCGAAAGTGCCGTCCAGATATCCGCTCGAAGTCATATAAATGAATTTCTCAGGGTTTTGCTTGCTGGTCACCTTATAGACATAGAAAGTCCTCCTCGACCCGGGGCGGCCAAGATAGCGGTTCTGGGATTCATAGTACTGGTCAACTTTTTCAAAAGTACAGCCTGCATACATGGCACGGAACTCATTTTCAGTAGGCAGGCGCCATTTGCCCCTCCACCATTTTGCATGTGCAACATCATATTCCGTCTCCTTGATTGTTCCACCCAAAGGGGCAAGATGGTATTCCGTATCGAAATAATTGTTGTATCCATAGCCGTGATAACCGGATAGACCGTTGTCATACTGGGTGAAGGTGGCACCCCAGCTATAGTAATCTCCCCTGGCATAAGGGTCGCGGCTTCCCTTCTGGGTACCTCTGTCCCCCTCCAGCGGAGCAAACGGATAAGACTCTCCAAGGGATTCTCCGAGATTGTATTTCGACCACATTACAGTATGGCCCAGAGTCACGGTATTCCCGAACCTGTCCACGAATTCAACATCATCAAGTTCGAGGTCCACACCGTCGGTATAAGGCACCAGCGGCTCACCCTCGAATGAAACGGAATAGAGATAACCCTCCTGCAAATCCTCCAGGGTGCTGCTGAAATAGCGCGTACTCTTTTCCTCAAGGCAGCCGATCAGTTTCACGCTATGGGTAATGCGCGGGTTCACCAGATACCTTCGTCTGTGTTCAAACTTGGACGGAGATATTTCAGAGCGATATGTATGTGCAATGGTGAGACCTTCGGGAGTAGTCCCGGAAAACAGATTGATAGGGTAGAGGGGAGTGCCGTCCGGATTATACTCATTGTTGTAGAACAATGAAATCGTTGTCATCTTATGCTTCATCCTGAAGCGGAGCTCCCCGTTCTCCGGCACAATTGCCTCGTCCGGGGTCATAAGGTCGCTGGCTTCAAAACTTGCCTTCGTGCTCTGGTCAACTTCCACATTGAAATTCGAGAGAATATAATCCAGATTCTTTCCATCCCATTTTGCATCATAAGGGTAGTATGCGAAATATTTCGCACCTGCTACCTTTTCGACAAATCCATAGCCTCTGTCATTGAGGAATGACGACCAGATGACTCCGTCCCTGATCTCGCTTGAGTGGAATGTGAACCGCACGTTGTTGCAGATGTCGATGACATTCCCGTTTTTGTCCACTCCGGTCACACCAATCCGGTCTCCCTCCTCGAATGTGGTAAGGAAGCCGTTGTTTATGGACTTTGTGGCAGGAGCACCGTCTTCCACGAAAGGAAGGGATGATGCGCATATATACAGATGCCCGTCCGAAGAAGATATCTCCTCCCTGACACATGCCGCCGCAACCAGAAGGATAATAAGTAACGCAATATGTTTCAAGTAATTATTCATTTCTTAGTATGG
>JBJFDE010000338.1:0-5177 GCA_051889855.1 Candidatus Cryptobacteroides sp.
AGATTTAGTATTCAAATCATTGAAATGCACCATTGATTTTGGAGGCTTCCTTGTAGAGTTCGAAAATCCAGAGAAGGCAGATGTTGGCATATATGTTACTCGCATGAGCGATTTGTCCAAAGAGCAAGAATATTATGACTCATATTTTACAAAAAGGTCTGCCGGTTCTTTCTCAGTCCGTGGTCTTCCTGCCGTAGAAAACGAGTTCGGTGTGTATGTCCAGGACAAGTGGAATAATAAATCTGAGATGATGACCTTTGTCGGCACTCCTCTTTATGAACAGGAACTTGACAAGAAACAATTTATATGGGTTGATCCAAAACTTGTTCCCGGAGATTTTACAAGAGACCAGTTGTATGATTCATGGTGTACTCCAGAACGGTTGTGGAACGGCGAAATAGGAAATTTGGATTACTACAATACAAAACTTGACATGGCATTCCCTCACATGTTTACTGTTGATTTGGGTGAGTTTGCAAAGATAAGCAGGCTTCGTATTTGGCAGAGAGACGGTTTGGAGTGTGTGTGGCAGCATGCTATGTGGAAACGTTTCAATGTATGGGGATGCCGTGAGCTTCCTGATTGGAATGCACAGAAGGAGGATAACCCGATGGCTGGTTGGATCAAGCTTGGTGAGTTTACATCTGTCAAGCCGTCCGGTTCACCTCTCGGAGTTGTTACAGATGAAGATATTCAGCTTGCGAAAGATGGAGAGGAATTCGGATTCTTGGCGACTACACCGTTTGTCCGCTACATCCGTTTTGAGATACTTGAAGCACATTCGTTGATGAGATCTTCTGGAATGAGTGAAATCGGACTCTGGGGACAGTATGAAAATGAAAAGGATGAAGAATAAACCTCAAAAGCACAGACGTATGAAAATCAAAATATCAAGCATTTTTGCATTATTACTTCCTTTTGCAATCTTTTTTTCTTCTTGTGACAAACTGGATTCCGTCCAGAAACAATGGTCAGACTCGCCCGAACAAATATATGTGGGAAAATTGGATTCCTTGAAAACATGTTCTGGAATAAACAGGATAGAGATAATCGCAAATACCAACTATATCAGAACGGCAGAAGTATGCCGTGTCGAGTATTCCGACAAGGTTATCGAATTTCCTATTGCTGCAATAATCAAGGAAGATGGGAAAGCTCATATTCTCATAGACAATCTTGATGCAGGAAGTTACTACTTTTATGTGACGACATACGATAAAGAGGGGAATCGTTCCATCAAGTCTGAGGTATATGGTACTGTCTATGATAAGAGTGAATTGTCATATATTCAGCCATTCAGTGTCTCAGGAATTGTTCCACGAATGGAAAACGGTCCTGCTGAAATCTACTGGAATATGATAGGCTCTACATATTTTTATGACAGTTACCTTGAAATGACCTATACTGATGCTGAAGGTATTTCACATACTATGAAAGTCGAGTCTGATGAGGATGGGGTATTCCCTTCAAGGACTGTTGTCAGTTCATGGAAGCCGGGAAGCAAGATTACTGTACATTCATACGTACAGAAAAATGAAACTGATCTTGATATATTCGAACTTCCGCTATCTGAATCTGTTTTTCCTGAAGACATCCCGTGGGCTGTCCCTTTATTTGACGATGGCTCAACGGCTGACCTTGGTCCTTCACGTACTTATAATATCGCAGATGAGTATACAATAGAACTTATGATGAGATGCTCTGAAATCCAGAATAAGGATGGCTGCGTAATATCAAGTACCAAAGATGGTACAGCTATGCTTTTGAGGACTAGCCATAACAGACTTGAGCATTATATCAACAATACAAACTGGGGATGGAACTGTATTTCATATACTGGACTTGAAGCTGGCAGGTGGTATCATGTTGCAATTACTTACAAGGCTAATACCAGATATACCATATACCTTGATGGTGAGCTAGTTGCAGAAGGGTCCAATTGCGGGTCTTTGAAACCGGAAGGAGATAGTAACAGATTGGTTATAGGAGTCAGAAGTGACTATACTTACGATTATATGAAAGGCAATGTCCAGCACGTATCTGTTTGGGAGTACGAAAGGACTGGGGAGCAAATCAGGGAAGATATGCAATTCAATTTCGATGAAAATACAGAAGGCCTTCTTGCATATTGGCCTATGACTATTGAGCCTTCAGGTCCGGTTGCTGATATTACAGGCCGTCATACCATGACATTCAATAACGTAAGGTGGCCATTACTTGAAAAGTAATCAATATATGAAGGAAGGACTGATAACGGACATACAGCGAATGTCAATTCATGATGGACCGGGAATAAGGACAACTATCTTTATGAAAGGTTGTAATTTCAGATGTCGCTGGTGTCACAATCCGGAGACATGGAGCAAACGTCCCCAACTGCAGTATATTGCCGGCAAGTGTACCAAGTGCGGTACTTGTGGAATGGTGTGTCCGTCACAGGCTGTTGGAGTTGTTGATGGGGAACACAAGCTTGATCGTAACAGATGTACAGAATGCGGAAAATGTGCTGAGGCGTGTCCGTCACAAGCTTTGGATGTTATCGGTACTTCCTATGATGTGAATACGCTTTTAGAATATGTGTTGGCTGATAAGGTTTTCTATGATACTTCCAGCGGAGGTATAACGGTATCTGGTGGGGAGCCATTCTTGCAGAGCGAGTTTCTTTTTGAATTCTTGTCAGAGTGCAAGAAGAATGGATTGGGTACGGCAGTCGAAACCAATCTGTCTGTTCCTTGGAATGTCATTTCTGATTTCATCGGTCTCGTAGACTTATGGATGTGTGACTTGAAGTCTATGGATGAGAAAAAGCATATGGAATGGACCCGCTCAGGTATCAGTGCTGTGACAGACAATCTTTCAAGGCTATCTGAAAGCGGTGCAGAAATAATCGTCAGAACCCCTGTTATACCGGGGTTCAATGATAGTGAAGAGGACATACATCGGATATGTACTTTCCTTTCAGGTCTTACAAGACCGGTCAGATATGAATTGCTTCCATTTCATACATTTGGCTTTGTGAAATATGACAATGTCGGTATTGTAAATCCTATGGCAGGGTATGATCCTATGGATGTCATTCGAATTGAAGAACTTAGAAAAATACCACCGAAATTTGGATTATTGTAACAGGAATGAAGATATGGAAAACAGATACGATGACAGAATATTTCGTTTGCGTCAGCGCAAACTTATGCAGACAAGAGAGAAAATAGATAAGGAAGGGACTCTTGATGAGGATGACTATGGCCGTATTGTCCCACCGGAAGGACTATGGAATGTTATTCCAAATTCTCCGGATGGCTCTTTCTACGGGTTCGAAGCATGGACTGAGAATTTCTGTTCACTGATGGATGTCCATCCAGTGTATGTTGATGCTGATGATGCCTTTACCGGACGCTGGATGTATTTTATGTCTAAAATGAGGGAACATAAATGGAATCCAGATTATCCTTATTCTCATTTGGAGGAAAATATTAAGAAATATGACATTATTTGTGGAATCGGTGATGATGCACATTTTGCTCCGGATTATGAAATGGGGGTTAAATTGGGATGGGGCGGTCTCATCCAGAAGATTAATCATTATAAACAAATAAATAATTCAGAGTCTCAGACAGCATTTTATGATATGCATCTCAGGGCGATTGAAGCTGTACAGGGCTGGATTGACAGACACATAACAAGGTCGCTTGAGATGGCAGAACAGGAGATGGATTCTGAAAAGAAAGCAAATCTGATTGAACAGGCCCGTGTGAACAGAAAGATTCGAATGGATGCTCCTGAAACGTTGAGGGAGGCATGTCAGTGGATTATCTGGTTTCACCTTGCTTCAAGAACTTACAATCGCGATGGAGCAGGCGGCCAGATAGATACTCTTCTTCAGCCTTTTTATGAGAAGGACTTGCAATCCGGGCTTATCGACCGTGATCAGGCTGTATATTATCTGGCATGTTTCCTGATAAATGACCTGGTTTATTGGCAACTGGGCGGTCCTGATGAAAATGGGAATGACCAGACTTCGGAAATATCCTTCCTGATACTGGAAGCTGCTGACAAGATCAACACCTCTCTGAATATCACTGTCCGGGTTCATGATGGACTTAATCAAAGACTTATGTCAGAATCTGTAAGGTATCTTGTCAAGAACAAGAATGCATGGCCGAGGTTCTCGGGAGACCATGCCCTTGTGGAAGGATTCATGAAAAACGGTTATTCCAGGTCTCTTGCACGGAAAAGGATTGCTGTTGGCTGTAATTGGATGTCTCTTCCTGGACTTGAATACACGATGAATGACCTTGTCAAGGTGAATATGGCAAAGGTATTTGAAGTCTCTTTACGTCAATTGCGTGATGATGCAGAACTGTCTGTGGATAAAATCTGGAAAAACTTTGAAAGACATCTTCATGAGGCAGTTCATACAGCAGCGGAAGGCATAAGACATCATCTTAAATATCAGAAGTTCAACGAACCAGAACTATTGCTCAATCTTCTCAGCCACGGCCCTATTGAGAAAGGCCTGGATGTCTCAGATGGTGGCGCGATGTACTATAATCTTGCGATAGATGGTGCTGGGTTGGCCATTGTGGCAGACTCTTTTGCAGCCATGGAAGTACATGTAGAAAAGAATAAAGAGATATCATGGCTGGAATTGTTCGAAGTTCTTGACGAAAATTTTGACAGCGATAAAGGCCGCAGTATACGTGCAATCCTGAGAAAAACTGAACATTATGGCAAAGAGGGTTCGACAGGTGAACACTGGGCGCTGAAAATCAGAGACATTTTTTGTGAATATGTAAGGTCAGAGTCCGATGAAAGCAAAAGACATTGCTTTATCCCAGGCTTTTTCTCTTGGGCAAATACCATAGGCTTGGGCAGCACTGTCGGAGCGACTCCAGATGGAAGATATGCAGGAACGCCGATTTCCCACGGGGCGAATCCTTATCCGGGTTTTGTCGTTGATGGTGCTTCGTTGTCCCTTGCAAAGGCCATTTCATTGGTTCAGCCTGGTTATGGAAACACAGCCCCTATGCAGTGGGAACTGGATCCTACCTTTGCAACAGAAGATAATGCTGCTCTGATAGAGTCCATTATCAAAGCGCATTTCAAACTTGGAGGAACATTGATCAATGTCAACATAATGGATAAGGAAAAGGTACTTGAGGCTCATAAGGACCCAA
>JBJFDE010000339.1:0-5051 GCA_051889855.1 Candidatus Cryptobacteroides sp.
ATGCCGGCAATGAACGAGAACTTGTTCTTATTGTAGGTGACCTTGCTGTCAAAGTTGTAGCGTTTGTAGTCATATGGGCCTACGATGGATTTGCCGTCATAAAAGTTTCCGGATATGCGATATTTTAATGATTCGTTGCCACCTGACAATGTAAGGTTATGTTCGTGTGACAGCGGATTGCGTGTCACTTCCTTCTGCCAGTCGGTATCAGCCAGTGTTCCGATAGCCTCAAGCGGATATGGATAATTTTCTCCATTGTATCCAGGCTCAAAGCCATAGCTGAAATCCTTGTCATGAGCCAGGTCGTAGTAGAAGCGTATGTACTCTTCGCTATTCATCATATCGACTGTGCGTCCTATTGTCTCAAGAGAAAATTTTGCACCGTAGCTGACAGACAGCCGTTCTGCCTTGCCGGATGTCGTGGTAATGATGATGACACCATTGGCTCCTCTTGAGCCGTAAATAGCTGTGGCAGAAGCGTCTTTCAGTACATCAATCTGTTCGATATTCTCCGATGCAATAGTGTTGAGTATGGCCATATCATTGACTGGAAGGCCATCAACGACAACCAATGGCTCGCTGCTTCCTGAAAGAGAGCCGACTCCTCTGAGAAGCACTATGTTAGATGCTCCCGGGTCCTGGTTGCCGCTGTTGATGTACAGACCTGCCACCTTTCCCTGAAGCAACTGCATTGCATTCGGTGCCGCTGCATTGCTAAGTTCTCCGGCACGGATGGATTCTATGGAACCAGTCAGGTCTTTCTTCTTGGTTGTACCATAACCGACAACTACCACCTCCTCGAGATTCTGAAAGTCCTCATCCATTACCACTCTGAGAGGTTCATGGTTTTCAATTACAATTTTTTTTGTAACGAATCCCACATAATAAAAGTGCAGTTCATCACCGACATTTACCTGAATGGAGAAATTTCCATCGAGGTCCGTTGTTGTACCAATGTTATGGGTCCCGACATTTATACCGACTCCGATGAGAGGTTCTCCATTATTGTCCACGACGACACCATTGACCAGTATCGTCTCATCTGAGAGAATCTCCGCTCCCGGGGGCGTTGGTTCCGCTTGCACGAAGTCTGGCAGACACGCAAGCATCAGTCCTGCTAAAAAGCAGTTCAATAATCGTTTTTTCATAATACGAATGTGGTTGATGTTAGTGTTAATTATTGTTTTATGTATTAGTCCTGAATAATATGTCTGACAGACATGACATTTTCTCCTGGAGTCGTATCCGCTTCTCGAGGGAAATACACAGGGGCATCTTTCTGAAGAGGAATGATTCTCAGCTCCAGTTGCTTGCAGCCTTCAGGCAATCGCCATAAAGCATATTGGAAGTGACGTCCATTATAGAAGTTGTCATCTATAAGTTTGCCGTTTGCATAAAGACGGGCGACATCACCGCGATATTCAATATCAATCAGGCCATCGTGCGAAGGCACGTCAATATGATATACTGCCGCATCTTCAAAGTCTTCATCAACAGGTTCTTCGGCGACTCCGTTGATTCCTGTTGTAATCTGTCTCATAGGTCCGGCCTCCTTGACTTTCCTGAAACTGACTTCTGAAATCAATCGTTCTTTTTCAGGAGCAAGCCCCAGGTGGTTGGCATACGCCTCTGTGAGAAGAAAGACTTCCACCAGCTCAGTTGAGTAAACAGGTTCGGCCTCATTCAGAGGCTTGACATTCTTTAATAATTTCCCGTTTATATTGATTTCAGTCCCGATGCCATCAATCTTCTGTAAATAAAGTCTGGTACGGCCATCGTCTTTCATCTCTTTTGCAACAATCTGCGCTGTCGCATACCTGATAATCACATCATTCACTTTAATATTAACAGGAAAAATCGCAGCAGTTCCTGCCGGGATTGTAATCCCTTTCTGTGGAAATTTCACCCCGCAGACATCGAAAGTGACTTTCTTCTTGTCTGACAGATTCTTGAAGCGTTCATAGTTGTTGATGAACACAAATGCAGCATCTCCGTCAGAGCGGTATGCCCAGCGCAGATAGTTGTCATCGCCTTGCCTGGCCTCTCTGTCCTTATTTGGAAACTCTGCCTCCATCGGAGCGAGGATTTCTCCAAAAGATTCCATGAACAGATGTATTTTTCTCAAAGTGTAATAGTGCGGATTCTTCTGTCCGAATTCTCCAAGAGGGGCCTGGAAGTCATAATTCATTACAGGCAGGTCGCTGTAATTTGTCGAGATGGTTTTTTGTGTCTCGTTCAGATATGTCAGCTTGCCTTCCGGATTTGTCCCGCCATGATACATATAGTATCCTAACAGATTGCTTCCCGAGCCAAGCTTAACTATTGCCATCGAGTAAGCATCCTCCGGGTATAGAAAGACTCGTCTGTGATAAGAAATCGCCATGCCGCCTCCAAGCTCGCATGTGAAATACGGATAATTCCCATCTGCAAGAGCAGAGGAATTCATGCCTCCTGTTGTGTTCTTTGCATCAAGGTCACCCATGTCGCCGCCGATGCGGTACGATTTGAAATGGAATGCACGCCAGTATTCTCCGGCAGCTTCTTCTATGCTGCGCTCCCAGAATCCGTCAGCGTAATCTCCATATAATGGGAGCATCTCTCCGTATGGTACAGGAGAAGCAAGTTCAGGCCAGCCTGTGCGTGTGTACAACGGCAGGTCGAATCCTGTTTCGTTGGCAATCCTTTTCAAAGCCATAAGGTAGCTCCCATGTCCGTAATATTCATTGTCAAATTGGCACGCAATGACGGGTCCGCCATCTTTCCATTGAAGGCCTTGTACCTGAGCAAATATGTTTCTATACCACTGTGCCGTCAATTCCATGAATTTCGGGTCCTCTTCTCGAGTCGCGCAACCCTTAGTGAATATCCAGTCAGGAAGTCCTCCAAGCCGTGCTTCGCCATGGCACCATGGTCCTATGCGCAACACAACCGGCAGGTCAATTTTTTTACACAATTTCAGAAATTCACGCAGATTTCTCCGGCCACTCCAATCAAGCTGGCCTTCAATCTCTTCAATATGATTCCAGAAAACATAGGTGGCAACAAGGTTTACACCGCCCTCCTTTACCTTTATCAGCTCGGCTTCCCATTCGTCTGCCGGAATACGGGAATAATGTAACTCACCCATTACGGGTGTGACCCTTTTGCCATTTATCAGCAGGCTCAGAGAATCCCATTTGACTTCCTGAGCTGTCGCTGCACCGCACAGCAAGCTGAAGAAAACTGTTAGAATAAGATTAATCGAACGCATGTCAGTGTTATTTAGAAAATGGTTAATTGCTGTTACAAAATTATGGAAAGCTTCTCTCGCCTTAAATCACATATACGACATAAAAAGTAACAAATCAGTCAGCCTGGAAAATATCTTGGTGACAAATCGGACATAATTGTCCATTCTATCGTGTCTTCGTATTCTCGTTTAAAATTTTAGTTATCTTTACATTAGATTATTCAGAGACTTCCTATGAAACGAATTCTGATTATTGCTTGCCTTGCCCTGTCTGCAATCGGTACTTCAGGGGCAGATTTGTCTGTTTCTTTTAACAATGTTCTGCTTCCGGAGACGGGAGCCGCCTATTGTATGCAAAAGGATAAGGATGGGTTGCTGTGGATAGGAACGGGCGACGGCCTGTTCTGTTATGACGGATACAGATACTATCACAAAAGGGGATTCATGCCTGATGCCCCCTATGGCGTACAGGCAATGGCAATAATGGCTGACATCATATATCTTGGATGTGACAACGGGCTCTATAAATATGATATCCCAACAAACAAGTTTGAATGTCTGATATCAGAAATTTGCGAAATCAATGCAATTCACCAGTATGGAAACATCATATATATAGGCTGTAAAGAAGGCTTGTGGATATGGGACATGGAGACAAAGACAGGCAAATGCAAATCTGAAGACATAAAGTCTGTCTATGCTTTTGCCGAGTATGGTGAAAGCATGCTCGTCGGAACCTTGGATGGATTATACCTGTTGAAGAATGGCAGGATATTCAAACGGTCATATTCCGATTATGTTGGAGTTATTCTCCAGGATGTGAATGAAGGATATTTCTGGATAGGAGTTGAAGGCAATCTGTTTTATTACGACGCAGCAGAGGATCGGTTGCAGCCAACATTGGACCTGACAGGCAACTATGTAAAATGCCTTGCATTTGATGCACACTCCAATCTGTACATAGGTACTGACAATGGCCTTTATATCAGGGATGAAGACAAAATCAGGTTATATCGGCATGATTCGGGGAATCATTCATCCATTCAGAACAATATCATCTGTGACATATACATAGATTCGGAACAGAATGTCTGGCTGGGTAACAATGTGGGATTCTCGATGATTCCTTATATGTCACTGTGTGAAATAGTTCCAATAAGAAATTTGACAAACAGCACAGAAGGCAGTCTGATACATGCAATAAGCCTCGACGGTTCAGGAAATCTCTGGTTCGGAGGAACTGACGGTCTTATTCACTGTTATGATTCGAAGAACGGGAGATGCTCAGATTGGTATAAGCAGTCCAGCAAGAGTTTTCCTATTCTGCATAACCGTATCCGCGACATCTATAATGACAGAGACGGGGATGTGTGGATATTGACGGACCACGGAATAAATCTCTATGACAAGGATTCAAGACAATTAATCAACTTCATTGTCAAGGAAATGAATTCGGATTATTCATGTACCTGGGCCTATGACATGTATATGGATGAGAACAGAAATCTGTGGATTGCCGCTTTCAATGAAGGCTTATTCGTTGTAAACAAGGATGTCCTTATTGAGTCAGGCGGGGCTTGCAATGCAGACGTTTTTTACGGGAAGTCCAATGGCAAACTTGCGGGTGAGCATGTCTATCATATCATACCAGCAGTGGATGGCAGAATATGGATTTCTTCAAATGGCGGCATAGATATGATAGATCCGGCAAGCCGGACAGTCAAGCATGTTTCAGAAGAATCGGCAACGTCAATGCTTTTGGATAATGAAGGCAGGGTTTGGACGGCGTTCATCAACGGCTTGAGATGCTATGATGCTCTCG
>JBJFDE010000340.1:0-5017 GCA_051889855.1 Candidatus Cryptobacteroides sp.
GGCGGCTGTTTCATACAAAAATCAATTTAGGTATAACATTGAGTAATCATTTAGTATTAATATCATATGATTGTCATCAATTTTTGAATTAATTTAGTATGTTTGCGGCATAAAATTAACATTATGGACGGATTCAAGGATGAAGTCACGATGTTCCTTGAGGATGCGGGAATCAAATTCAGGACAGAAGGCAGCCGGACAGGCTGGCCGTCGGTGCTATGCCGTCACCTCAGGAGCGGAGTTGAACTGAGAATCGTTCCGGTGGAGATATCTGCTACATGCCAGGAAGAGGCATTGATACAGCAGGCGGAACTAATAAGGGCTGTGGAGGATTTCTGCTCAAGCGATGGTGCGTACCCGCTCATTGTCACTCGGGACAGATGGGAGAGACAGAAGTTGATGATGCGGGAGAGAATCTTGGCCCATCTTGGTTCATACATTCAAATCTATGCCCGCAATTGCCAGGTCAGACGAATTGACAAACCGCTCGCTGCCTCTTTCCTCGAACAGGCTCACAGCTATGGAGATGCATCCTGCAAATACCGCTATGGTCTTTTCCTCGTACGACATACCGGACACTGCAGACTCGAAGGGGCGACTGAGTCCATCGTCCCGGGCACTCTCGTTGCCGTTGCGGAGTTTTCGGGAGCAAGGAGGTGGAAAAAAGAGAATATGACCGTTTCATCTTACGAATGGACCAGATACGCTTCCCTGCCCTGGCTCCGAATCAGCGGCGGCATGGGCAAGATACTCAGGCATTTCATAGAGCAAGTACATCCTGACGACATAATGAGCTATGCCGACCTTGAATGGTCGGAAGGACTTGTATATGAACAGCTTGGTTTTATCCCTGAGGATAGCAGGCAGCCAGTTCTCTTCAAAGTGGATCCCAAAGGATGGCAACGGGAAGTATGTACAGGTGAACAAAATGATGATTCCTTATATATTATGAATCTCGGAAGCCGCAAATACCGGCTCAAACTCAAGGATTACCGATAATTTTTTGCTATTTTTGCGGGCTGGATTGACGTGCATGACAAGCATGGTTCCGGTCCCTACATCAAACATATAAGATAATGACAAAACAACAATAATTATGGAAGCAATCGTAAAGACAGATTTCAATTTTCCAGGCCAGAACGGCCATTATGTAGGTAAAGTCCGCGATGTGTACAGCATCGGTGATGACTATTTGGTAATGGTCGTTTCTGACAGGATTTCGGCATTCGATGTAGTCTTGCCAAAAGGTATTCCTTTCAAGGGACAGGTGCTCAACCAGATAGCTGCCAAATTCCTGGATGCTACCGCTGACATTCTTCCTAACTGGAAAATCGCTGTTCCGGATCCGATGGTGACAGTTGGCCACAAATGCGAGCCTTTCAAGGTGGAGATGGTCATAAGGGGCTATCTTTCTGGTCATGCATGGAGAGAATACAAGGCCGGAAAACGCACCCTCTGCGGAGAGAACATGCCTGAGGGAATGGTGGAAAACCAGAAATTCCCTGAGCCTATTATCACTCCGACCACCAAGGCTGCCGAGGGCCATGACGAGGACATCTCCAAAGAAGAGATCATCGCCCAGGGCATCGTTTCAAGAGAGGATTACGAGCAGCTTGAGGCTTACACCAAGGCCCTCTTCCAGAGAGGTACCGAGATTGCTGCCAAGATGGGACTGATTCTCGTTGACACAAAATATGAATTCGGAAAGAAGGACGGCAAGATTTACCTCATGGACGAAATCCACACCCCGGATTCATCAAGATATTTCTACAGCGAAGGCTATGCCGAGCGTCTTGCAAAGGGAGAGCGTCAGAAACAGCTTTCAAAGGAGTTTGTCCGCGAATGGCTCATGGCAAACGGTTTCCAGGGTCAGGAGGGACAGCAGGTTCCAGAGATGACAGAAGAAGTCGTAGATGGCATATCTGACAGATACATAGAGCTTTACGAGAACATTACCGGAGAGTCTTTCGTCAAGGCTGAAGGCACTGACATCAAGAAAAGAATCGAAGACAATATCAATAATTTCCTTAAAACCCTCTGATTGCTATGAAAGGTGTATGCATATTCCTTGCTGACGGTTTCGAGATTTCCGAGGCCCTCACTCCCGTGGACATGCTCCGCAGAGGCGGTGTCAACGTAAAGATTGTTTCCATCTATGACGACCGCATTGTGACAAGTTCAAACAGGATTCCAGTCTATGCCGACATGGCATTCGGAGAATTCAAGGCTTCGACTACCTTTGGGCCATGCCTTGCATCCGACACCATGATTTTCCCTGGCGGAATGCCCGGTTCGGCAAACCTGGCTGCTTTTGACAAACTCATGGACATCATGCGTCAGCACTATGCCGAAGGCGGTACTGTGGCTGCGATTTGTGCAGCACCAAGCCTTGTACTGAGCAATCTTGAAGACATCAAGGGCAAGAAGATGACTTGCTACGATGGTTTCGAGGATAAGCTCATTGCCAAGGGAGCCGAATATGTAAAGGAAGGTGTGGTAAAAGACGGAAACATCATCACAGGTCGCGGTCCGGGCTGGGCTCTTGAGTTCGGTCTTGCCATTCTTGCTCACATCAAGGGTGAGGAAACTGCTGCGAAAGTAAAAGAGGGCCTGATGCTCTGATCATTTATCATACAGTAATTTATGCTTGAATTTAAGAATAAGGTCGTCCTCATAACAGGTGGCGGCACTGGCATTGGTGAGGCAATGGCGTACCAATATGCCATGAAAGGAACCAATGTGATTCTTACGGGAAGACGCCTTGAGCCTCTGCAGAAGGTTATGCAGAAATGCATTTCACTGGGAGTGAAGGCATGGTGCAGGACCGTGGATATGGAAAAGACCGAGACCATCGACCAACTTGTCGAATGGATTCATTCCGAAGGTCATCAGATTGATTTCCTGCTCCTCAATGCGGGTATTTCCCAAAGGGCGCTCACTCTTGACACGGACATCAGCGTTGACAGAAGATTGATGGAAGTGAACTATTTCGGTGGAATATACCTTGTCAAGTCTTTGAAGGAGATGTTCTTGAAGAACGGTGTCCACATTGCAGTAGTTTCTTCTGTATCAGGCGTTTTCGGCTTCCCTGTCCGTTCAGCCTATTGCGCGTCGAAACATGCAATCCATGGCTTTTACGAGACAATCGCCCTCGAATATCCTCAGATAAAGACTACGATAATCATTCCCGGCCGTATCCACACAGAGGTTTCCAAGAATGCTCTCGACGGTAACGGCAAGGCTACCGGTGTGATGGATCCTGGACAGGCCAACGGATATGACGTTAACAAATGTGCACGTGTTGCCATCAAGGCGATTGCACGAGGCAGGCATCAGAAGGTAATAGGTGGGTTTGACACCATCATGGTGCCGTTCTACAAATATATACCTTGCCTCTTCCGCTTCCTGGCACGCCATGTCTCTGCACGATAAATTATTGAATCAATTATGGGAAAAAGAAAAGTTATTTGCGGAATCCAGCAGGTTGGAATCGGTGTGAATGATGCGGACAAATGCTGGGCATGGTACCGCGACATTTTCGGAGTTGATGTAAAAATGGTTGGTGATGAGGGAGTTGCAGAAAGAATGCTTCCTTATACAGGCGGAAAACCTCAGCCAAGATATGCTGTCCTTGTAATTAATCTTCAGGGTGGCGGCGGCTTCGAGGTCTGGGAACCACGCGGAAGGGAACTCAATTATGTCAAGTTTACTCCGGAAGTCGGAGATCTCGGCATTTTTGCCTGCAAGGTCAAGTCCCGCGACATCCGCGCCGCATATCAGAGAATGAAATCCAAGGGTGTGAATATTCTTTGCGAGCCATGCAAAGCTCCTTCAGGAAAGGAACATTTCTTCATCCGCGATCCATGGGACAATATTTTTGACATCGAATCTGACGATTATATTTTCCTGGACAGGGGCAAGACGACCGGTGGCAACAATGGTGCGATGCTCGGTGTCTCGGACATGGAGAAATCAATTCATTTCTATTCCAGCATTATGGAATATGACAAGATTGAATACGATGTTACAGAGGTTTCCGATGACCTGAAATGCTTGCCTGGCGGCCAGTACAAAGTGCGCAGGGTAATGCTTACAAGGTCGAAACCTATCGAGGGGCCGCTTTCGCAAGTGCTTGGTACTTCGCACATTGAACTTGTCCAAAGGATTGCTGAAGATGGTGTGCCGGCAGTCCGCAAACTTTACGAAGGAAGGCTCTGGGGTGATCCGGGATTCATACATCTTTGCTTCGACATACGCAATATGGAGGAAATCCGCAAGGCCAGCGAGGCTTTGGGACACAAATTTGTCTGCGACGGAGGGAGAGACTTCAAGATGGGCGAGGCCAACGGCCATTTCACCTACATCGAAGATCCGGACGGAACTCTGATTGAGTTCGTGGAGACATTCAAGATTCCGATTATCAAGAAACTCGGCATTTACCTCAACCTTGAAAAACGTGAGGACAGCAAGCCGCTTCCTGCATGGATTCTCAAATGCCTGAGGTTCATCGAGACTAAATAACGGATTATCTACAAGACAACCCGTTCTATGCGGCGGGGAACTGACGTGAGGATTTCATAAGGAATCGTATCAAGGATTCCGGCGAGTTCTGAAATGGTCGGTTCCTCGCCGAATATCGTTACGGTATCCCCTGCTCTGGCATCTACGCCGGTTACATCCAGCATGCACATATCCATGCAGATATTGCCGATGGTCGGTACCCTTTTCCCGTTGAGCAGGAAAGAGCATCGTCCACACCCAAGATGACGGTCAATTCCGTCGGCATAACCTACAGGGATGGTTGCAATTGTGGTCCCTTCAGGGGCTATATGTCCATGCCGTCCATATCCGATGGTACCGTCTTCAGGCTTCAATGTCTTGATTTGCAATATCTTGCATTTAAAGGATGCGACCGGAGACAGGTGGACTCCTTCAAGGCAAGATGTACCGGAATATCCTCGACCTTCCGACACGATCCAATCCACAATCTCGGTTCGCACAATCGCAAGGGTACCAC
>JBJFDE010000341.1:0-5015 GCA_051889855.1 Candidatus Cryptobacteroides sp.
AGCGGCGAGGAGTTTCGGCAAGGCCGGAACCTAAACTCGCTAACCACCTCAATGTACTCGTTCCCTACAGGCATCAGCGTCTGGACTTCGGCGCCAGTTGAACGATATTCTTTTCGGCTTCTGCGAGTCTTTCGTCAATGCTTTCGCACTTTCCTTCGCGGACCCAGGCCATGAGTTCATCCTCGAAAAAATAGATCGTCTTGCCACGTTTGTAATGCGGAATCAGGCCCTGACTCGTGTAGCGGTACATCGTGTTCTTCGCCTTGCCTGTGATTTCACAGGCGCGTTCAATACTGATGGGATCGCGTTTCTTCTGTACAGGTTCATCCTGGCGAAGAAGAGAGTTCTTGATTTGACGGATGTCCTCCATCATTGTCGCCATTGCGACCGGCATCTCATCGAAAGAGATGCGATTTGTGTCGGTTTCTTTCATACGTTGCAGTTGTTTTGATGTGCTGCAAATGTATGAAGGAAAGATATAAATAAAGTAAGCCAATGCCCTGATTGGTAAGGCATTGGCAAATTGATACAAGTTTGAAAGCTGTTTGGCGGCAGATTGGGATGGCGAGAGATGGCGAATGCTCGTTAACGCTTAGGATTCAGTGGCTGCGTTCTTGGCAAGGCTGACGAAGTATTCTATCGTCGCTTTCTGAGTCCTTTGGTACAGTCTTGGAATTATCTCATTCGGGATGATGTGATTTTCAGAGTCGTACCTCTCAGTTTTTGAGAGATTTTGGGCAAATGATTTCTCCTTGACGTTGGCGAAGAGTCCGGGGAACATCTGCCGGTATGCGAGGTACAGTGTTCTGTTGGTTACGCCTTCTCCCTTGGTCAGCGGGCGCAGGTTTGCTACCAGGGAGTAGATGTCGTATTTCGTAAGCCGCTTGCGCGGTTCTGACATATTGCGCAAATGCTCTTTTTCCGACACGACGGCTAGGTTTCGGGCGCAGTATTCTGGGTCTGTGGATTCTCTCAGATCGAAGATGTTGTTCACATATATTTTCAACTGCTCCCCGATAAAGTAGTCCTTCAGCACTTCTGATGTGTACTTCATTACCCCCTGATACAGCATGTCCACTTCACGATTGTTCAGCATCCCTTTATCTACAACCTGCCCATCCGGAAGATATATCTGCTTTGGTTCCGGAAGTGCCAATGGTTCACCTGTCTGGTCGTCTATCTCCTCCGATATCTCAACAATCGTGATTTTGTTCTTCTTGAACCACGAACTTCCGGAATTCAAACCGTATGATGAACTTGGCTGATTTCCTGCATCCAGCGAACACAAAAACTCCTCTTCACCAGGATTTTTGACGATATCGTCACCCTTTATTGCATGTGCAAATTCAGAGTGACCTTGTTTGGCTGCATCAAAATGCAACCAAATGGTGTTTACAAACCATAGGATAGCTGGTACAAGTATCAAGGAGATCAGCGTAAGGATGGTAGTAAAAACAATCTTTCCCTTAAGTGTGCAAAGATTATTTGTATATCTGGTCAAAGAGAGAACGATTGCCAGAACAAATGTACCCCCATACATTATTGGCCTAAAGTGAGGTATAAGATTACTAAGAGGAATCCTAACAAAATAGTTCCTGACGTATTTGAAGAATTTGTTTTGTATCATACTGCAAATTTATTGATTTTCTTTTGATTGTGTTTCATCAGGAATGCAAAGGGCATCGTGCATGACTTCGGACATTCGCTCTGCAGCCATACGTTTGTTCCCGTCGCTTACCTCCGCATAGATCTGGGTTGTCTGCACGTTGGAATGAGTGAGCATCTTGGAGACGAGGTAAACGTCAACACCCTTGCTGCACATCGTGGTGGCAGTGGTGTGGCGCAGACAGTGGAAGGTAATGTGCTTGTCCGTAATTCCCGCATCCTCGATCCACTTGTGGAAGGGACCGGAAATCATTGTCCTTGTAAAACCTGTGAAAACCTTGCCCGTGCTGCGCTCTCCGCACCAGTACAGAGCCTCT
The DNA here is from genome assembly GCA_051889855.1 of Candidatus Cryptobacteroides sp. Taxonomy (GTDB): domain Bacteria; phylum Bacteroidota; class Bacteroidia; order Bacteroidales; family UBA932; genus Cryptobacteroides. The sequence continues at coordinate 1,983 of JBJFDE010000341.1, forward strand.
TCAGTGACCGGGATGGTCTCTTCGCGTGCGCTCTTGCGGATTTCCTTCCGTATGCACCAGCTGCCGTCCGGAGCACGTACTATGTTCTCCCATGTCAAAGACTCCAGATCGCTGATACGCAGTCCAGTGTACAGTCCGAATATGGCTATGCGGCGAAGAACGTCATACATGCACGGTGTGGACATCAGCTTGTGAATCTCGTCGATGGTCAGATAAGGAATCTTTGTCTTCTTCATCGGAATTCCGTCAAAGAAGTCATTGATGTTGGAGTCGAGCAGTTTGTCGATATATGCACGTCTTAACAGGGCGCGGAAAGTAGCGAAGTAACCCGAAGCGGAATTCTGCGTGAGGTGCGCTCCTGTCCGGGCATTTACTGCATCATGCAGCAGAAATTCCCTATACCTTTTGCAAAGATCGACGGTAACCATCCCGAAGGTGCACTTCCCGCCGGTGAACTTGATGAACTGTTTCAGGGCTCCGTCCCATTTGGAGTGCTTGCCCCTGCTGACGGTACGGAAATATTCAATGAAATCCTCTTTCTTGACACTTTTGTCCAGGAAACCATATTCCTGATTATGCACCGAGACTATCCGTTTGGAGAGAATCGCCTTTGCGAGCTGGTCAATGTCTTCGTTGTGGTCCTTTTCCACCTTCGTCTTCGGATGGGTATAGAGGAAGAGATTCAGATTCTCGGACTTGATGGTCTTGCGCGTACGCTTGTCGTAGAAGGGCGGATAGTAAGCAATGTGAAGAGTGGTTGTGCCATTCTTCAAATAATGCTTGTCGAGTTTTACTTTTGTTGCCATATTACTTATTTGTTAGCGTTGCCTGCTTTCCGTTTGCTTCTCGCCGCAAAGGAAAGCAATATGTTTGTCAAATACTGTCACTCGCTGGGTGTTTGGTACGAGTTTGGTAAAATGGAAAGTTATAATTACTTGATTGTCTTTGACTTAGGCTGAATAGCCAGTATATTCCGGTCCTGGTTGTCCTGACGTTCCTGCAGGGTTTCAATACGGCTGTTCCGCACCCATTCGAGCAATTCGTCCTCGAAAAAGTAAACTGTCTTTCCTCTTTTGTAATGCGGAACGAGTCCCTGGCTTGTGTAACGGTACATGGTATTCCTGGACTTGCCCGTGATTTCGCAGGCCCTGTCAAAACTCACCGGAATACGTCTTGCACTTACAGGCTTTGCCATAATATGCTCCCTGAGTCCTTCAACTTCTTCCATCAGAACATGCAGTGCATTGGTCATTTCCAGAATATCCACGCTCAACTGTGCAATTACGTTTGGCATTTCGTCGAACGTAATCCGTTTGATTGTCGGCTTTTCCATATTCATTAGTCTTTGGAGATTACACTGAACTTCATTGCCTCGTCATAGTCGCATCTGCGGAACTTGACGTTGCGCCCTACCTGCACACGCTGGATGTTATTGTATCGCAGCACATTGTACACCTGATCGCGAGTCTGTCCGTATCTGTCCATAGCTTCCTGGACCGTGTACCACATTTCAGAGTCCGCCGGCTTTATCCCCCTGGCCATATCGAAGTGAACTTTTGAGTAGTACGTGACATTACGTACCTTTTTCGTCGGAATGTTGAAGCTGCTGGCGATGTCATAGATGCTCGTAGGCTTCAGGTTGAACTTTTCCTGGATTTCGGCGCAAGTGTACCATTCGCTGATTTCCGGATGGCTGTCAGCTTCACGCCTACGGAACAGGGCCTCCACCTCACGGAGGAAATAGTAGTTCTTGCCCCTGTGCCTGATGATGGTGAGGCCAGATTCCTTCAACAGTTTATCGGTACCGGAGAGCGAGAGCCCGTATCGCTGCGCAATTTCCTTGACTGTCGTATATTTTTCATCATTTCCGCAGCTCACATTTTTCCCACCTTTGCTCACGGAACTCCCACCTTTTATAGAATCATCACCTGATGGAATAAGCGTCGCATCCGCAGCATCCTTTTTCCCTTTTCCGTCAGATTTTCGTTTGCAGTAGGGCGGGGCGGAGTCGAATACTGCATCTACATCTTTTTTCCGTATGAAAGTCCTTCCTGAAGATTGTAACACAGGAAATAGTTTCCTGTTCAGGTAATTATAAATTGTTGATTTGCACACGCCCAAATAATCAGCAAGAGCTTTTGGAGATAACACCTCAGACTCCGCTTTAAGGCTTCTCTGTTTCTCTTCATTGTGGGCATCAACGATCCCTTGTGCCATCTTGCGCATCCTCTGCTTGTTTGCATGTTCAGCACATCTTTTCGAGCAGTACTTAGTATTGCTCTTTTGCGCAGTGAATGTAGCCCCACACCACTGGCAAACCATTCCTTTATATATCATCTTTTTCCATTTTATTTCGCCATTGCTGTCCAACTCCGACCAATGGAGTCCAATACAGTCCAATAGCGTCCAACATATCTACTACCTTGGCGACGTCAGCGGAGCGGAATGGAGCAGGTTAGTGGATTTTGGGTAAAAAATGGACAAAAATGGGCAGGAAACGCCATTTATGCGCTCCCTGATACAAAAAGAAAAGCACCCGTAAGTGCTTCTCTATCAATCAATAACTATTATTTGTTGTCGTTGGCTATCGGAGCGTCACTTACCGATGCAAAACCGCGAGAAAACGGTGCCGAGGATTTCGTCGGTGGTGATGTCGCCGGTTATGGAGCCGAGGTGGTGGAGGGCTTCGCGGAGGTCTTGGGCAGCGAGGTCGGATGGGAGGTTGGCGGCAAGACCGGTGCGGAGGCGGATAAGGGCTGTGAGGGCGTCGGTGAGGGCCAGGATGTGGCGGCTGTTGGTGACGAGGGTGGTGCCGCTGTCGGCGAGAAGGTCCTTCTGGCTGTCGGAAAGGGCACTGCGGAGGTTCGTAATGCCTTCGAGAGTCTTTGCTGAAAGAGGAATTACCTTGATTCCTTTAATTCCCTTATTTTCAATATACGAAACAACATAGTTCAAAATAGAAACATTTTTGTTAACAGGACAAATGTCAATTTTATTAAGCAAGATGAACAATTTTTGTGAGTCGAAATCTAT
>JBJFDE010000342.1:0-4945 GCA_051889855.1 Candidatus Cryptobacteroides sp.
GGAGAGTGAGCACGGCAATGCGGGTGTTCTTCTCGTCAAGTTCCTGCCGGAGTTTAGTGTTGATGTCGAACTGGACCATATACAAGTCCTGGAATTCTTTTGCGCTGGTGCGGGCTTCTTTCAGTTCGGCCCGGCATCTCTCCACTATCTTCTGCCACTCGTTAATGGCGAGGTTGATGTTCTCGATCTGTGCCTTTGTCTTTCGCTCTGTGATGAAGAACAGGGCAATGACGCCTCCTCCGCCCATAAGGAGAGTCAGTATCTGGATTATAAGTTCGGTGTTCATAGGTTCTTGAATCAGGTATCATTTGAAAAAGAAATCCCCGCCAGCCGTATGGCGGACGGGGATAACCGATAGAAGGTCCGTTCCGGATATCTTGGAAAAACTTCCGAGCACGCTTTTTCCCTTCTGGGTGCCGGCAAGGGCATTCCAGGCGAGAACCGACGCAGCAAGCGAAGGCATAGTCAGCAAGCAGCCTCTGCCGGTCGCGCCTGCACTGCGGCTCCCGGGCGTTTATGGTCCTTGGGGGCGGTGGGGGGGGACAAACCAGCAAGAGTCTGTGGCTTTGACCGCTTTCAAATTACATAGTCCCCAATCCCTGTAGCAGGTCCATTAGTGCCTCCCCTTCGGTCGCTACGTATGGCTTTCGAGAAAGAATCATCCTGGCAATCTTAACACCATCGTCTGACTTGGTAATCTGCTGGAAGTAGGGCTTATCGAACTCTGGCCAGACTAATTCAGCCTTATCGCCTTCATTGACTAGATCGACGTAGACAACAACCGTCCAGCCGTGGTCGTAATCGTATCTCTTGCATCCGTTGACCTTTATTTTCATCTCATTGTCACTGACGGTTACGGTGCCTTTCTCGAAGTCCATGTTGATTTTGGTGATTTCGACAGACGGAATTCGCATCTGCTGGGATACGATGGCGTGGTCTTCATAGGAGATGTAACGAGGCGTGGCGTAGATTTCTATGGCCTCGACATACATGCGACCGCTATAGTTCAGCGGGTTGGTGCTTTGGGCGTAGCCCAGGATGCCGACAAGGGCCAGCATCACGATAAGAAATGTTCGTTTCATTGTTTGATGTGTTATTAGGATTGAAGTTCAAATGATTCTTCGTGGACTTTTACGAGGATGACAGGGAGTTCCATGCCACCAGACAGCCCTTCAAGGCGACTGGCTATCCATTCTTGACCTTTCTCCGGGCGGTCTTTGAAGAATTTCGCGGTGAGACGCTCGGCACCGCTGATGATGAGGGCGCGGACGAAACGGCGGTTGATGATGCCTGTGGCTTTACGGAGAACTACTTCAAACTCGGGATTCTTCTGGTCCAGGACATATACCCTGCCAACGGCATTCTCCTGAAGGATTAGATTCTCTATGGCCTCTTTGTGACCATCAAGTGAGATGCAGAGGACGGAGGTGTTCCACTTCTTGCGCAGATCGGTTGCCATCTGGGCCACGATGAAGGATTCGCTCACTTCGTCAGTGGCGGTGATGCGCTGAAGACGACCTTTTTCGTAACCGGGGATCTGATTGATTATTTCTGCCATATCTAACTTTTTTAGGCAAAAATAACCGGACCTTCGGCAGAAATTCGGCAGATGCTAAGAAATAGCGTTAAAAACAGAAATATTTTGGCAGATTGTGCTTCCCAACTTGAATTGTTGCCCCTCAGTTGTGTGAATATGGCCAAAGATGTGATACTTAGGCTTGGCCTTGAGGACGAAGTTCAGAATTTCCGGAGAGCCGAGGTCCTGGTCCAGAATACCATAAGGCGGGTAGTGAGTGATCAGGATGTCAATACCTTTCGGGATGTCTTCATCGGCTATTCTTGCGTTACCGGATATGGAGCATATCGAGATGCCGCCAAATTCTTCAATGGCATCCTGCAGGACGACTATTCCTTTCGCCTCGAACTGCCAGACAATTGCATCGGCCTGACCTAAATCAAACGACAGTTCATGGTTTCCTGGCACATAGATCTTCCACTTGGCAGGTAGTGATGCGAACCAGGAGATGAAGTCATTATACTCTCCGCCCTTAAGATCATCCTCCACGGCATCACCGGCACAAATGACAATGTCTGCATCCTCCGGCACCCGCAGGCAGCGATGATGACCGTGGGTGTCGGAGAATGCGAAAATAATATGTGAACCTATTTTGACTCGGCTCATTTTACGATGTAACATGAGTATACATCTTTTTCCATACCATGCGCGGATACTTTTTTGTAATAAGCCATTTTTATGTACCCACCTATCACTTGTTCCATAGGGACAAAGCCGAGTTCTGTCATAAAACGTTTATAGGCAGCCTTGTTGGTTTTCCCTTTACTATCAGTATATTCATCAAAGCTCTTTCCCCTTGTCTCGTAAACAATTACGGGCATAAAAATAATATCGGCCTTCGGTTCGCAGAATGAACCAGCTAAATAGTAAAGTAACTGATAACGAAGTTTTCCATGGCCATCTTCGTCACCGCCCAAATAGTCTTTAACCAATTCATCAAGACGTATGTCGGCCTCTGTATTCGTAAGACTATTCACGTAATTCCTTTGCTGAGCGATACTGTTGGTGCCAAATGATTCATCTACCTTTGCTTCAACACCAATGAAAACTGCTTTATTATCAGCGGAGCCCCATATAGCAAGATCCTGCATTCGGGGCGTGCGGTGGTTGTCAAATACACTGGCGAACTCGATTCTTGCAACATCTAAAGCAATATCATTCGCACCTAGGAAACGATGAATCATTTCTTTCATTGACTTTTCACCATTGGGCGTTTCTCCGATAAAATCTTCTGCCAAGCTTTCACCGCTTCTGCCATCTTTCCAATGCTTGTCCTCTCCATTACTGTTGTACGCATCACAAAAAGCTTTTTTCCATTCTGCCTTGGTGGTAATCTCTTGTTCTTTGTAATAGTATTTCATTTTGCGTAATGGTTAGTCATCTTTTGTACTATTTTAGTTATGCTCTGCCTTAATCCGATAGGCTCCAGGACTTCAACTGTGTCCCCAAACGACATTATGTTCTGTTTGAAGTCATAGTCAGGGGCGAGCTCATAGGCGAAGATGCTATGATCGCGGTGCGTCTCAACTTCTTCCTGGCTGTTGTGGAGCGGCAGTGAACGGAAGTAGCGGACCTGTTTGCCATAGACCTTCAGGAGGACTTGCTGGCTCTTCATATCATCGTACTTACGTATGCCGTACAGTGACTGGAACCAAGCCTTGGCATCTAAGCCTTCAGGGACCTTGAACGTATCAGGAAGAATATCCACCTCCAGCATCCGGTCCAGGGCGTACAGGTGTGGCTTGAAGTCTGTGTCGTAGTCCTTATGGCCATACAGGTACCAACGGCGCTTGAACTCACGGATGAAGTATGGCTCCAGTTCAAATGTCCTCTCCTCGTTCATGCGATAACCCTGATAGCGGACCTTCAGCTTCCGGTTGTCACGGATAGCTTGAATGACTGTGGTGAGGAATTGGTGGCTGGAGGGTACATTCTCGAAGAAGATTCTATCCTTCATTCCTGCGCTCTCGTTTAGGAGCGAGTTCAGGCTGAGAGCGTCCAGCATCCAAGAACGGATACCAGTTCCGTCCATATCTTCTTCATTGACGATGCTGTAGGTATTGTCCCTGCGGTCGCAGACAATCTCGATACCGAAGATGTCAGAGATTGCTTCTATATGATTCGCAAACGTACGTGCGGGGAGGTCGCTTCCGAGTTCATTAACCGAACTCCGCCGCCACAATTGCCTTATTTGTGCCAGTGTAAGTGGCCCGCGGCTCTGGAGCGTCTCCAGCAGCCAGATGTAAGATTTGAAATAGTTCTTTGCCATAACTAACCACAAAGATAGCGATATCTTCGGCAAAATAGTGGCAGAATATAGAAAAATTGCATTTGCCTGAATCTGGCCGAAGCCCCAATTACCTTTGTCGCTAGAAAACGAATAAGAATATGGAAATCAAACAACTTGAGCCAAAGGAAAAAGTGCTCACATTCTTCGGAGAGTTCAAAAGTACAACGGTGGAAAGCGCCATCAAGGAAATAGTCAAAATCAACCTCTCCGACCAGGGATACTTGAAACAGTGCCGGCAATGGGCCGTAGAAAATGGCCAAGATCCGTTACCGGCAAAACTGACGCCTATAGAGTTTTATCTCTCGACCTACGGCGGCGCCTGTTATGATGGGTTGGCTTTGCATGATGTCATCGTATCATCAAACACACCTGTTGAAGTAATATGTACAGGGAAGATCATGTCGATGGGTGTCATTGTTGCCCTGGGAGCAAAGGTGCGCAAGGCCTACCGGAATACGACATTTATGATTCATCAGGTCTCAGGACTCTCCTTTGGCACGCTCCGTGAGATGGAGGACACCGTGGCAGAAACCTCACGCATCAACGAGATTCTCTTCAACATCATCAAGTCCAAGACGAAGGTGACGGCGGAGCAGTTGAACGAGGTGCTTCAAAAGAAGAAAGACTGGTTCATGACAGCGGAAGAAGCTCTTGAATTAGGAGTTTTAACGGAATTGATGTAAATAGTACTAACGGAACGGCGGCGCGGAACGATGCGGTCTAAGTAATACTCCCTGAATTGTCCGTCCGGACTGCGCTTGCCAGCCGTGTTAATGCCGTGGCCGTTGCTTGTAATCTCTATCAAAAGATGTATCTTTGATTCGTAGTTCAAATAATGGGGCGCATCTACCCTGTCTATCAAAGTAAAACCGTCCAAGCTATGGGGTTCACATCAGAGTCCCGCAAACAGAGCAATAAATGCCCGGATTTTTGCTCTCGGCTGGTCAACTGATACCAGTCATACCAGGGATATCGAGGTAAGTCGTATAATCAATTTCCGATGCAGGAAATAAATCAAATTTACAGCTTATTGTATAGCAATAGGATAGAAAATAGGATGTTTCAAGTTTGTCCCCCGT
>JBJFDE010000343.1:0-4910 GCA_051889855.1 Candidatus Cryptobacteroides sp.
TGCTATCATGATTGTTCTCATCATCGTCATTGCCCTGGCTGTAATCCTTTCAGGTATAATGACTTATGTATATGTCAAAAAGCTTAAGCAGGCTATGAATGCAGCTGATGCAGCCAACAGGATGAAGACATATTTCGTTCAGAATATGAGTCACGAAATCAGGACTCCGCTGAATGCAGTCGTGGGCTATTCCCAGCTGCTTGCCCTGTCGGACGGCCTGATTGGAAAGGAAGAAAAAGACGAGTATATAACATATATCAACAACAATGCATCAATGCTGATGATGCTCATCGATGACATACTTGACCTGTCAGACATAGACAGCGGTAATTACCGACTGAACCTGGGAGACTGTCATTGCAACGAAATCTGCCGCATGGCTCTGAATACAGTCCAGTGCAGGATTCTTCCGGGAGTCAAGTCTTCATTCTTCACGGATGTCCCTGATGACCTGGTCATTGAATCAGATGAAAGAAGACTCCAGCAGATTTTGATCAACTTTCTGACCAACTCCTCCAAATTTACCTCTGAAGGAGAAATCAGGCTTGTTTGCTCAATGAAAGAGAAACCGGGCTTCTTATCATTTGCCGTGGAGGATACGGGTGTCGGCATCCCGCCTGAAAAAGCGGATGTCATCTTCCAGCGCTTCTCAAAACTGGACAGTTTCAAGCAGGGATCTGGCCTCGGACTGAATATATGTATGGTTCTTTCCCAGAAACTTGGTGGAATCGTCGAACTGGACAGGAACTATGGCCGTGTTTCCGGCAAGACGGATTCGGGATCCAGATTTTTGCTTCACATACCTTTGGTCAGTCCATCAGAATAGCCAGCATCTGTTTTGCATCAGTTGCCACGGCATCTGCCGGAATGTCACGTTTGCCGCGTTTGTGCCAGTCTGCCAGAAGGAAAGGCATTCCAGCTGCATGGGCGCAAAGGCAGTCCTGGATGGTGTCGCCTATGAACATGCAATCCTCGGCTTTCATTCCCGCTCTTTCCAGAAAGGTGAGTGCAGGCTCAGGATGAGGCTTGTGGTTGGTGCAGTCTTCCACGCAAATTTCCACTTCTATGTATTTCAGAAGCGGTTTCAGATGCTTGTCATTGTCGAATTCATATCGGTTTCTAGATGTAACGCAGCCAATCTTGCATCCTGCCTGGTGCAACTTGCATAGAACTTCTTCCACGCCCGGAAAGGCGCTGGAAAGGTGCTTCAGGCTGATGAAATTCCTTTCCCAAAGTTCCATGAATTCCTGTGGATTGTGGTATTCCAGCATATATGGAACCCTTCCGCTCGGGAAACCGAAGTATCCGTAAGCCTCTTCATAAGGCATGTCCATATCCATCAATTCCTTGACCGTAAGGATAAGTGATTCGACTCCAGTCCGTTCCGTGTCAATGATGGTGCCGTCTATGTCAAAAATAAAACTCTTTTTCATCTTGTCAGTTCCAAATGTTCTTAATGTAAGGACCGCGAATTTACCTATTTCAACTAAATTTACAAATGAAAGCGTCAGATGTTCTTCTTGAAAGAATTGTGAGGATGAAAAATCATGTTCTTGTTGCATAGGCAAATATTTTGTATGTTTGCGACTTGTTTAAAAATTTAATGTTATGAGTAAGTACATTTGCGATGTATGCGGATGGGAGTATGACCCAGAAGCAGGTTATCCGGAGGGAGGAATCGCTCCCGGCACTCCTTGGGAGGAGGTTCCGGAGGATTTCCTCTGCCCTTTGTGCAGCGTAGGCAAGGATCAGTTTTCAGCTGAGTAATCGCCTTTACGACTTTTTTTTGAGGCTGACTGAAAAGTCTGTCATGTCGAGAGCAGTCCGAAGGACTAAGTCGAGATGACAGATTCTTTGGTCAGCCCCAGTTATTGTGTTTTTCTTATGCTCCATCCATCATCAAATACACTTGTCAATCAGCTCCTTGAGGGAATCAGGGAAGGGGACGAGGCGTGTTTTGAGGTTTTCTACAGGATGGAGAGGAACAATCTGGTCCATTTCGTCAACTCATACATAAAGGACAGGTCCAGGTCTGAAGACATAGCCCAGGACGCCCTGCTGAGGCTATGGGAAAGACGCCGGAGCCTGAAGGACGGAGGAAACATCAGGGCGCTGGTTTTCACAACGGCAAGGAACATGGCAATCGACTTTCTGCGCCGAAAGACTGATACAGAATCACTTGAGGCTTGCCTTTGCCTTGAAGACGAGTCGGTGGACGGTCTGATAGAGGCGCTTGACCTTGCATCTCTTCTTGGCAAGACATTCAGCAGCCTGCCTGAGAAACTGCGTGATACTTTCATACAAAGCCGCACCGGGGGGCTGACTAACAGGGAAATAGCCCTAAGTGAAAAAGTAAGTGTCAAAGCAATCGAATACCGCATCTGTGCAGTTCTGCGTTCATTCAAAAGAATTACAAATTCCTTTTAGGGTAGAACCCTTCTTCTGCGTATAATCAGTGTATAACAAAAGATCACTGAATCATGCGCAAAGATTTCAATAAATCAGTATTCGACTCCATGCCGGACACGGTGTGGACAGGCGACATGCCCGAATTCAAAAAAAGTTCGCGAAGACAGGGTAAAACCCTCCGTCTCGTGACACAGATAGCTGCTGCACTGAGCATACCTCTGGCAGCGGCCACCATCATCCTTGCTTCCCGTGGCCCGAAGTCTTTAAACACGGAAGCTCTTGTGTCACAGGAAATTGTCTATAAAGTCAACAATACCCTCAGGGGAGAAATCACTCTTCCTGACAGCTCCATAGTGAAACTGAACAGCGGCAGCGTCCTTAAGGTGGCTGCGGATTTCGGTCAGAAAAACCGCACCGTCTGGCTCGACGGAGAAGCCTATTTTGACATTCACAAGGACAGGTCATGTCCGTTCTATATAAAGACACCTCAGGATGTGGAAGTGAAGGTGACCGGAACGCGTTTCAACATGCAGTGCTATTCCGACAATCCGAAATTCGACCTTACACTTATCCAGGGCTCGGTGGAGGTAAAGACGAGCAACGACGAAGTCATAAAAGTCCTGCCATCGCAGAACATAGTCATAAGCAATGAATTCCATAATGTTTCCAGGGTGGAGGAACCTTCAGAATCTTTGGTCTGGACAGAAGGAATTTTGAAATTCGACCATACACCTATGTCTGAGACAATCGCAATGATTGAGCGTTGGTACGGAGTGAGCATCAATGTTCCGGACAAGAAAATCCTCGGCACATCATTCACTGCTGAATTCAAGTCCGAGACGCTTGATGAGGTAATGCGCCTTCTGTGTATCTCATCCAATCTCAGATATAAGGTGGATGGCAGTTCCATCACGTTGGAATCTGGCAAATAATATTGGGAATCTGACTGATACAATATGAGAAAAATGAAACGAACACTTATGTTCTGCCTGTCCCTCATGCTGGCTTTAAACCTGCATGCGCAGAACAAATTCATTGTTGTGGCTGAAGGGCAGCCTCTGATTTATGCAATGAAGATGCTTTCTGCCCAGTGTGACTACAATTTTGTCTATAACAATGACATAATCGACACATCGAAAAAGATTGATGTGGACATTACGAGTGACCGACTTCCTGAAGTTCTTGATGCCATTTTCAAACCTTATGGCATAAGCTATACCATTGTGGGCAAGCAGATTGCGCTTTCTGTCCCTGTTCCTTCAGCCGTGCATGACAATACAGGTTCAGGGAAAAGAAAAATCAGTGGTACTGTATCTGATGCATCCGGTGACGCCCTTGCCGCCGCCGACATATATCTGAAAGACACGAACAAAGGCGTGTTCGCCGACATGAACGGCCGCTATTCGATTGAAGTGCCTGACGACGAAAACACAGAATTGGTCTTCCGTTTCATAGGAATGCGTGAGCAGACAGTCAAAATCGGAAAGAAAAGTGTAATCAACGTTGTCCTTGAAGAAGAGGCACACACTCTTGAAAGAATAGTCGTAACCGGTTACCAGACAATCTCCCGCGAGCGTTCCGCTGGAGCATTTACAAACGTTTCCGGGGCTGAAGTGCGCGACCAGGCCACGGTGCACGGCAGCCTTTTGCGCAGCCTTGAAGGAAGTGCGACCGGTCTCAGCGTCACCCAGACAGGAGATGGAGTGCAGTACCTGATACGAGGAGTCTCTTCAATCAATTCGAAGACGGAACCCCTCTATATTGTGGACGGAGTATCCATGACCAAGGCACAGATGGACAGGATGGTCAATCCCAATGACGTGGAGTCAATCAACTTCCTCAAAGATGCAACCGCTGCATCTATCTGGGGGGCACAGGCTGCAAACGGTGTCATTGTCGTAACGACCAGGACCGGAAGTGCCGGCAAGAAACTTTCCATAAGTTACAATGCCGGATTCACCTTCAAGGGTAAGCCGAATTACAAATATCAGGATATGATGACAAGCCGCGAATTCATCGATGCGGCCATCTCAGCCTTTGATCCTCAGACATATAAATGGACTGATATAAACAAGAGCACATACGGACTCAGCAGGGGAGACTACAGGGTAGTCCTTCCGCACGAAGTGCCTATGTACAAATATTTCAACGGTGAAATATCCCTTGCCCAGAGGGATGCAATCCTGAATGACCTTGCCTCGAAGGACGGCAGGAAGGAATATGAGAAGTATTTCATGAGCAATGCTTTCCTTCACAACCAGTCACTTTCCTTCTCCGGCGGAAACGACAAAAGCACTTTCTACGCCTCATTGGAATACCAGAGGGACAAGGGGTCATACAGGGATTATAACGACGATTACCGCTTTTTCTTCCGTGACGTGCTGAATGTAGCAAAATGGCTGAATCTTGACCTCTCCATTTCTGCCTACCATTCAAAGAGCCTGTCATATTCAAGCCCTCAGATAAGTGACATACCTTATGTCACCTACTTCGACAATGAT
>JBJFDE010000344.1:0-2247 GCA_051889855.1 Candidatus Cryptobacteroides sp.
AAAGGCATGTCGGGATGTATTGAAGAGACCTTGCAGTCGCTTCCGCAGTGACGGCATTTCAGATTGCACCTGAGAGTGGATTCCCAGAACAAAGTGTTGAGAACGTGTTTCTCCTGAGATTCCTTAATCAGCTGCCTGTGAAGTTCCAGTGCTATGCGTTGCTTGATTGACAGAGATGTCATGACGTATGATTCCCGTTTGCTGACCTATTCTGTTTTTTCCACCTCATCTGCCTTGAGTGTTACATAGGCTCCGTAAGTTCCCACATTCCAAAGATCTTTGGGGTCCTTATCCTTTATCTTATCCATCTTCACCACGTAAATGGAGTCTTTGTAATGCCCGTCTGCATCAGGGTCAGGATCGGTAAGCTGCAGATGAATTTCATCCAAGTCTAAATAGCCAAGGTATTTGGTGCCTGAAAATCCGCACTCACCATTTTCGACGACTGTTCCTTCATTGATATTGTAGAATTCCTCAATAACCTCTCCCTTCTGATTTTCATATTTATACTTATAGCCCGGAGTCATTCTGACTCCCTTGACGGGAATACCTGTCCTGGAATCCACAACCCTGCATTTTACCTCGAACGAGCAATGCGGAGTTCCATATTCGCATTTAATATCCCCCGTCAACCCGTTTTCATCACATGAAGCAACAGATGCCAGTCCCATGGCGGCAAGCGCCCAACGGCAGAATTTCAGAAACAAATCTTTCATCCTATAAATGATTTTAAAGTCCGGTTTCATCATATTCAATTTTTCATTTTGCAAATATAACGGAATACGAAGAATAATACTTCCAAAAATATTTCATTTTTCATGCAATGTAAAAATCGTAAATTCGCGGAAGTATTTTCAAACTGATACCGTTTTAAGATAAAACGAAAACTTGACATCGAAAACAGATATGGAGGACATTGAACTGGCCCGGTCATGTGCCAGAGGGGACGAGGATGCCAGAAAGGAGCTGTATATCAGATATGCAGCTTATCTTCATGCGCTCTGTATCAGGTATTCAGGTGACAGGGAAACTGCAAGGGACCTTCTGCATGATGCATTTATCAAGATATATGAAACCATCGGCAGATACAAGCCTTCCGGTTCTCTGAAGGCATGGTGCGCAAGAGTGACGGTCAACATGGCTGTTGACAGGCTCAGAAAAGACGGGAAGGTTAGCTTCACAAACATTGAGGCAGCTTATGGGATTGCAGAAGAGCCTTCCGCTGATGATGTCACAAGGATACCACGTGAGGAACTGATGCGTATGGTGAATGAGCTTCCTCATGCCAAAAGAATCATTTTCAACTTGTTCTGCGTTGATGGATTCTCACATAAGGAAATTGCAAAAATGTTGAACATCAAAGAGAAAACATCATCATCACTTCTTTTCAAGGCACGTGGACAGCTTGCCGAATCAATCAGGAAATACATCAAAAAGAACGGATTATAATGGAAGACTGGACAGATATCATTGGTGAGAGCCTCAGGGAAAGTGAGGAGACACTGCCTGCTGATGACTGGAGCGTCCTTCAGCAGAAATATGCATCGGTCCGCAAAAGGAAGCGGTTTATTGCCATGGCATGGGCTTCAGCCTTCATGTCCGTTGCCGCCGCATGTGCCCTTGTGCTGTTTATTGTCCGCGAAAAGCCGTCGGTTGTTGTTGCGGAAGATATTGTTGCTGAAGCCATTGTCTCTGAAGACTTTGATGTTGAATCCATTGTCTCTGAAGACTTTGTTATTGATAAAATTGTTTCTGAAGTAATTAATGATGGAACAGTCATGCCTGAAGAGGATATTGTCTCTGATGTCGATTCATCAAAGGAGGAACAATTCATCAATGTTATCCCAGATGAAAATAATCCGGTAGCAGATATTCCTTCTGGAGAATCTGCTGACAGGATTGTGGAGGAAGACAGAGAAAAAGAGGCCGATAACCAATCAATTGCAGATGACAGCACTGGTCCAGACACGAATTTTATATTTGAGGATGAATTGCCGGGGCGTCACCGCAGGCCAATTACTGTCGGGCTGTCCGCATCAGTTTCGGGAATTCCTGAGGCAGATATAAAATCAGATATGGCAGATTATCCGATAGATGGTATTTTGTCAGGGAATGACTCCCTGTCCAATGTCATGACAAAGCACAGCCAGGCAATTATGAAAAAACAAAAATCATATACGGATGAATACTCTCACCAGATGCCGATATCCGTAGGCCTGTCGTTAAGGTTCGGCATAACTGACAGAT
>JBJFDE010000344.1:2347-4909 GCA_051889855.1 Candidatus Cryptobacteroides sp.
CGTACAATCACGCCACTGAGGAACAGAAGTGAAATGAGGTTAGGGATGGCCATGAGTGCGTTGAAAATATCTGCAAGATTCCATACAAGATCCAGGCTCACTACAGCTCCCAAATAAACGGTAATCAGGAAGATAGCCCTGTAGATATTCACAATGGGCTTTACCCCGAAGCGCCTCTGAAGACGGGTTTTCCCGGCCATGTATTCCACTGCTCTTTCCCCGTAGTAACTCCATCCGAGTATGGTGCTGAAGGCAAAAGTGAGAGATCCGAAAGCCAGAAGCGGGGCCCCTACATAAGGTATTTTGCTGAAGGCCCTGGTGGTAAGTTCTCCTCCATTTTCAAAGGATATGTCCGGGAATGCGAGGATGCTGCTGACGATGACAATTCCGGTAATGGCACAAATGACCACGGTGTCCCAGAAAGTTCCGGTACTTGATACAAGTGCCTGGCGTACAGGGTTTTTAGTCTTTGCAGCTGCAGCAACTATAGGAGCAGATCCAAGGCCTGACTCATTGCTGAACAATCCTCTGGCAATTCCGTATCTTGCCGCCATCATTATTCCGGCGCCCACGAATCCGCCTCCCGCAGCCTGTGGATTGAATGCAGAAGTCACTATTAGCTTTATGGCCGGAATTACAAATTCAGAATTCATGAAAAGGATTACAATACATCCCGCGACATAAAGGATTGCCATCAGCGGGACCAATGCCGTACATACCTTGGCAATATTCTTGACACCCCCGAAGATGACCATCGAAGCCAGGATGGTGATTATGCCGCCGATTACGACAGGATCCACCCCGAACACATTCTGTCCCATAGTGCTAATCGCATTGGCCTGCACGGTACTTCCGATTCCGAACGATGCAACGGCCGTGAACAGGGCAAAGAGAACACCCAGCCATTTCATTCCCAAACCCCTTTCAAGGGCATACATAGGCCCTCCCTGCATTTTTCCATCTTCTGAGGTAACCCTGTATTTTATGGCCAGCAAGCCCTCGCCATATTTTGTAGCAATGCCAAGAATTCCCGTTATCCAGCACCAGAACACGGCACCGGGGCCTCCAAGGGCTATTGCAGTGCCTACTCCGACGATGTTTCCCGTACCTATGGTGGCAGCGAGGGCGGTCACAAGCGCCCCGAACTGGCTCACGTCACCATCTGCACTTTCATCTTTCTTCACAGATAGTCTTATCGCCTTGAAAATATGCCTTTGCGGGAATTTAAGCCTGATAGTAAGAAACAGGTGAGTCCCAAGCAACATGATAATCATAGGCCATCCCCATAAAAAACCGGAAATGGCACTCAGGAATTCATTAAGTCCATTCATATACTAACCACTAACCTCAGCAAAGATACAATCATTTTTACATACAGGAAAATATTTTCTTCAACTCGAGTTTCGCAAGTGATTTTGCTGACAATCGCCCTATTCCTGTCCTGCGCGAAACTGGAGACCCCTGCAACTGAACCTAAACTGACATATCTTGAGGCAGTGTGTGATTTTGAGGGATATAGTATTCCTCACGAGACCACTTGCAAGGAGGACCCAATTCAAAAAAATTATTATTTCTGATGCAAGATTTCCGTATAACCGGGATTTATATATGCGGACGGGGGAATAGATACTATTCCAGTTCTCTAAAAAGGACTTAAATTTGTTTATGTAATTAAGAAATCATTTAAGATTCCTAAATTAAAAGTATTAATAACAAGTAAATATTGTAAAGCATCAGAATTATGAAAAGTACAATCAAAAGAATGGCTGTCACGGCGATTGCAACTCTGCCGCTTATAACCGCCTGCAGCCATCACGAAGATTCCGGGATGGAACTTCTCTATCCGAACGCAATGGTGACTATCAAGCCCACCGAAGATGCGGCATCTTCATATTTCCAGCTCAACGACGAAACCACCCTCAAGGTGACGAACATTACAAAACCACTCTATGGAGGAAAAGAAGTGAGGGCGTTCGTGAATTTCACCGAAGTGGATGAGAATCCGGTTCCTTATGACAAGGCAGTGAAAATGAATTGGGCTGACAGCATAAGGACAAA
The DNA here is from genome assembly GCA_051889855.1 of Candidatus Cryptobacteroides sp. Lineage (GTDB taxonomy): Bacteria > Bacteroidota > Bacteroidia > Bacteroidales > UBA932 > Cryptobacteroides. The sequence goes on from JBJFDE010000344.1 coordinate 4,406, forward strand.
GAATGCGGTACCATATCCAGCTTCAGAGGAAGAAGACAAATATGGCAAAGAACCAATTGAAATCCTCAGGGACTGGACAACGATTGTGGAGGACGGATATTTTACAATGCATTTCCAAACCTATTTCGGTAATCCGTCTATAGCCCACGAGCTGAACCTTCTTTATGGTGGGAATCCAGAGAACCCATACGAGATTGAACTCAGGCACAATGCCCACGGGGACTGGAATGACAGAATGGGAGACGGATACATCGCATTCAGACTCAAAGATTTACCTGACACAAATGGTGAAACAGTGAAACTCACCTTGAAATGGAATTCCTTCAGTGGGGAGAAGACCTACCAGTTCGATTACTGCACAAGAAAGGGAGACGGGTTCTGAGTTAAACACCGAAGGGCTTGGACCTGAATGGCAACTTCTGACAAAGATTTGATTGAAGTCATCCGGAAAGGTGACAGGGTGGCGATGAAGCAGCTATATGACCGCTTCATCGGCTCCCTGTC
>JBJFDE010000345.1:0-4871 GCA_051889855.1 Candidatus Cryptobacteroides sp.
AACCCTCGATGGAGGTATATTGTTCGATTGACGGGAAGCCTTCGGCCAGAAGATTTTCTCACAGATCAATTATGACATTGAGGGATATTACAGAGGCTTCAACCTCACCAGACGCTACTATGATGAGCACTGGACAGAGTCAAACCATTCAAACACCCAGCCTCGTGCATCATGGAGCGGAAAGACTAACAATGTCAAAGCTTCAACCAGATTCCTTGAAGACGGTTCTTATGTGCGACTCAAGAATGTGCAGGTCGGTTACAATTTCAAGACTCCGGAAGGAAGTCCTGTAACAAACTGCCGTCTCTATCTTGCAGGATCCAACCTCTTCACTATCACCGGCTATTCCGGACTTGACCCGGAAATGACAGTAAGTACCAACTCTGCCTCTGAAGGTGACAGGGCAAACGGTATCGACTGGGGAACTTATCCTGTAGCAAGAAGCATCACTCTTGGACTTAATATTACATTCTAAAGAAAATGAAAAAGTTAACATACAGCATATTGATTGCATCAACTGCTTTCTGTGCAGTGTCATGCAACTTCCTGGATGAGGAACTCAAGGGTGGTTTCACCTCTGAAACTTATTACAAGGATGCGAAAAATGCCGAAATGGCTGTGAATGGCGTTTATAACTCTTTGTACGGTCATAAACTGTGGATTTTCTCAGATGTCGCATCAGATGATGCCGTCAAGGGAGGAAATGCCGGTGACCAGGCCGATATCAACAGCATTGACAATTTCACCGCTACAGCAGACAATGGCCCGATAAGTGAATTCTGGCAGCATACATACGAGACAATCACCCGTGCCAACAATGTGATTGTCAATGTTGCAAAAATGAACATCAGGGAGGAGGATAAGGCCTCGTACATAGCTCAGAGCAAATTCTTCAGAGCCTATTCATACCTCAATCTTGTAAATATCTTCGGCCAGGTTCCTCTGAAACTCCTGCCTCAGGATACTCACGAGGCCATTCATGTAGGGCTCTCAAGTGTGGAAGCAATCTATAAGCAGATTGATTCTGATCTCAGTGAAGCAGCAGACTGCCTTCCGGAAGAATATACAGTGTCAGAAGCTGGTCGCGTTACCAAGGGAGCAGCGCTTGCACTTCTTGCAAAGAGCAAACTTTATCAGAAAGACTACAGCGCATGCCTTAGTGCAATCTCACGCATCGAGCAGATTGGCATCTACGAACTTGAGCCTGTGTATGCGGATCTTTTCAAAAGAGGGGGCGAAGACAGTTCAGAGAGCATTTTTGCCATCCGTTTTGCAAACAACACTACTGCACAGCTCGGCAACAGCCTGAATGTGTGGTTCGCCCCATCACCTGAAGGTGGCTATTATTTCAATGCCCCTACCCAGAACTATGTGGATACATTTGACGAAAAGACTGTTGACGGAGCAACCGATCCGCGTCTTGATTCATCAATCGGAAGGGACGGACAGCCTTGGTTCGGAACAACCTTCTCTTCAAGCTGGTCAGAAGCAACAGGTTACCTTGTAAAGAAATATCATGAGGCCCTTCCTGAGGGAGAAGCAATATCTCAGAGCACAATCCCTCAGCACATTCTCAGATATGCAGACGTGCTCCTGATGAAGGCTGAAGCTCTCAATGAAACAAATCAGTCAGGTGCCGAAATACCTTTGAACGCAGTCAGGGCACGTGCATCGCTTGCCGCAGTGAGCGGATTGTCGCAGAGCCAGATGCGCATCCTTATCCGCAAGGAACGCCGCAAAGAACTCGGATTCGAGTTTCAGAGATTCTTTGACGTGATGCGCTACGGAAAGGAATATGCGACCGCAGCACTTCCTGAACTTCCATGGGGGGCAGAACGCTTCTATTTCCCGCTTCCTCAGTCAGAAACCGATATCAATACTTCAATTAAATAACAACACATTTTAATAATCAAACATTATGAAAACATTAAAAACAATCGCTCTCATGGCAATAGCTGCCATCTGCTTCGCAGCTTGCCAGAAAAACACTGGTTCAGATGTGGATAAGGCTGAATTCAACGCTGTAGTCGCTGAGGCTGAGGCACTTGCCAATGCCGCTACTACTGCTGACTATCCGGATGCAGCAATCTCAACTTTCAAAACCGCTATCGAAAACGCCAAGACAGCTGCTTCAGCTGCAACTACTCAGAAACAGATTGACAACGTAGTGTCTAACCTTAAGGCAGCAATCGACACTTTCAAAGCTTCTGCCTTCGATGTGATTCCGGCCGAGGCCCTTACATTCGAGTGCAAATTCGACGGCGAGGCCAGCAAGACTACCGGATCAAATGCATGGAAACTCGAGGCTGCATGCGGTCCTAAGGAAGTATTCCCTACTGCAACTTACCCTACATATGTTGACGGAAAAGTAGGCAAGGCTGTTAAACTCGAGAACGGTGCAAACTTCAATATCACCGGCTTCAACCCGGCTTCACTTGCAGGAAGCGCCCTTTCAATCTCTGTATGGGTAAAACCTTCAAAGGTTTATGCAAACAACTACATCATCTCATTCAACCGTTGGAGCTCATGGAAACTTCAGCTTCAGGATGGCAGCAAGCCATTCATGACCCTTGCTCATTCAGACGGAATCGCTGACATGGACAACGAAACAGACAACAGCTGCCCTGCAAATGAGTGGCACCATGTAGTAGTTGCGTCAGACCTTACAGCCGGAACAGTTAACTTCTATGTTGACGGCCAGCTTACAAAAGCTTGGGAGAACAAGGTTAAAGGTACCATCCCTACATTCGACGAGAACTACCTCTGCATCGGTCAGCAGTGCTCTTGGGAGACTGCATGCAAGGATGACTGGTTCAACCCTGCAGATGCAAACGCCGACAACTGGTCATGCTTCTGGGGCCTTCTTGACGAGCTCAAGGTTTACAATATCTCCCTCACAGCAGGTCAGGTATCAAAACTCTACAATTCAGAGAAATAATCTCATTCTCATAACCAATCCGGCTGCGGGTGAAACCGCAGCCGGGTTCCATATATAACCAAATATCAGATAAACGATGAAAAACAGACTTCTTTTTACGGCAGGCATGATGCTAATGGTCTCCTGCTCGAACATAAGCGTGGAACCGCCACAGATTACGGAAGGGCAGTCTGTCCCGCAGCAGCAGATTGACCGTGTTTTGTATATGCCATATATTTCAGGCAGTTATAAACTGATTGACTGGTATGGACTGGCCCACAGTTATGATGCCTATGTATTTGACAGAAACGCCAGTGACGAATATCGCCCTTTGGTATGGACAGACAAAAGCCACAACAACATAAGCATTGACGGATTCGGACTATATACGACAGTCGGGGACAGCCGCCAGGGGCCTCAGAAACAGGGAGCACACGAGGCTATAAACACCATGGCGGCAGTCCTCGGAGCTGGCTTGGTGGGAATAGACAAGACAAATCAGGATGGATGGAACTATCCTCGCATGCTCCAGCAATATTACGGAAAACGCTCAGGATGGCACATCATGCTCAACAATACAGGCAATTATTCCTCAGACTGGTGGTATAATATCCTCCCGAATGTCCTGTACAGTGCAGTCTGCGACGTGTTCCCGGATGTTGAAGGTGCTCTTGAAATACAAAGGAAGATAGGCGACCAATTCGTCAGGGCGGAAGAAGCTCTTGGAGGCAATTATGCCCATTCAGCCTTCAATTTTGCCAACATGAGCCCGATAGACAACAATATCCCGAAGCAGCAGGATGCAGCCGGCGGACACGGATATGTCCTTCTTCACTCATATTTGAAATTTGGTGATGAGGCCTATCTCAATGCTGCGAAAAGTGCGATAAATGTGCTGGACTCCCAGACTGAAAGCCGTTTGTACGAGATACTTCTCCCTTATGGCGCCTACTGTGCAGCCTATCTGAATGCCACTGCCGGCACTTCATACGATGTGCTGAAAATGCTGAACTGGACATTTGACGGGTGCAAATCTCATTCTGGACGCTATGGCTGGGGAGTAATCAATGAAAAATGGGGCCAATATGATGTATATGGCCTTCAAGGAAGCTGGAGTGACGGTGGTGGATATGCCTTTCTCATGAACAGCTTTGAAATGGCAATGCCGTTGGTGCCTCTTGTAAAATATGCCCCGGAATATGCTCATACCATTGCCAAATGGATGTACCATGCAGCCAGTGCAACCAGACTGTTTTATCCGGAACACATTGACGATGCCAACCAGTTCGCACCTGAACTCAAGGCTCATGCAGGCGGAGTCATAGGCTATGAAGGATTGAAGAAACGTGACCGGTACGGTGTATATCCTGCGTCAGTGTGCCCGATTGCAGAAGGCGACGGCCCTTCGTGGACATCATCCAACGGCACCATAACCATGTTCTCTTTATATAGCAGTTCACCTGTCGGAATCTTCGGGTCCATCATAAGCCCGACGGACGTGGACGGCATAATCCGCCTTGATTGCAATGTCACCGATTTCTACACAGAACGGAAATATCCGGAGAACCTCTATTATAATCCATATTCGAATGAGATGGAGTTTACTTATGACAACCACCACCTTACCTATGGCAACATGCATTATGCTGCGGGGGACTATGACCTCTATGACATCATTTCGGGGCAATATTTGATTAAGGGAGCAAACGGGAAATGTCAGATCAGAATCCCGGGCAGGGGAGTGGCTCTGATTGTCGAACTTCCCGCCGGAGAGAAACTTTATGAGAAAGACGGCAATGTAATCGACAAGGATGGCTTCGTAGTTTCATACCGTCCGCATCTTGACAAATAGCCTTGAAACCCGAAAAAATCGTAAGGAGTTTCGCAAAAAATGGTTATATTTGCCAAATTTTTATTGAGAGATGCAGACATTTGTTAATTCACCGATTGCCGA
>JBJFDE010000346.1:0-4856 GCA_051889855.1 Candidatus Cryptobacteroides sp.
ACTTCTTGGAGAGTATGTACAGGCTGAACGAAGTACCAGCAATGGCAGGATTGACCTGCTGCTCCAGACCAAAGACTACATCTATATCGTTGAACTGAAGATTGACAACACCGCAGACGCTGCCCTCCTTCAGATTGAAGACAAGGGCTATGCAAAGCCTTTCGTGAACGATTCCAGGAAACTCTTCAAGATTGGCGTAAGTTTCTCCACAGCCAACCGTCGCATTGAGGATTGGAAAGTCACCGAATGACACGCCTGTGAAGGAAGTCTGAATCACTGTGAAATCTGACAGGCAAGATCCCTGTTGAACTGGGAAGATTCTACTCCGTTGCATTCAGCAAACGAAGTGCAGGAGATTACGAGGACTTCATTACCCACACACGTGAAACCGTAATGGAACTCTATCCACAAGCGGAACGATTCGTTGAATGTGTCAAGGAATTTTATGCCAGGGTGGTGGTTGCATAGAAAGCACAGCCAACGTCCCTTTTGAGCAAATTGTTTAAATTTTACGCAATATTCAAAATAACTTTTGTACTTTTGAGGAGTATTGTGGCATTTTTAATAAATCAGTGAATTGATTATGATAGCTTTGTGTATTATAATTCTGGCATGTGTAATGCTTGGGAAGCCATCGGGGGCATTTGTTGAAAAACTGAAGGGGATTGACTGGAAAAAGTATATTGATACGGCTGAGGTCTGGATCAAGGAATATGCACGCAAGGCGGGCAGGGTTGCTGCCAGGCCGTTGCTTCAATGGTGGTATGTCATGCAGGATGAGAAGACTTCCGTGATGGATAAGGCGCTTATCTATGGCGCGATAGCATATATCATCATACCGAGCGACCTGCTTCCGAGAAGGGTTCTGCATTTTATCGGAGTGCTTGATGATGTGGCAGTTGCAACATGGCTGACCAAGAAGGTCTTATCCATGCTGACCGACCAGATCAGGAACGCAGTTGAGGATAAGCTTGACGAGTGGTTCGGCTGCCCGGATGTTGTCAGTGTGAAATAAGTGGCATGGAATATGCTGTATGGGGCCGTCTGAACCAATAAGAAATGATTATGAAACAATTGTCAGGAATTTTTGCAATGGCGGCTCTTGCTCTCACCTCATGTGCTCCGAAAGTTTCCACAACCCTTGCTGAGGGAAGTGAAACTGGCTTCAGCCTTGACTTTTTTCAGAAGGCAATCCAGAGAGCAGACAAGGATGAGAATATAACTGTATCGCCGTATAGCGCAGGTGTTGCGCTTTCAATGCTTGCAAGTGGAGCTGAAGGTTCAACGCTGGAAGAACTTGACCGGGCACTCAATCATTGCCGTTTTATCAATGATGACCTCGGATCAAATGATTCAGTCACAATTTGCTCGGCAAACGCCCTTTGGACCAACAAACTATATCCTCCGAAGAAAACTTTCGTGGATGCACTGAATAAAGATTTTGACGCTCTTTCTCAGGCCCTTGACTTTTCAAGTCCTTCAGCTTTGGATGCCATTAATTCATGGTGTTCCGAAAATACGAACGGACGCATTCCGAAAGCTCTTGACGAGCTTGATGCAGATATGGTTGCAGTCTTGAGCAATGCTTTGTATTTCAAAGGATTATGGCACTATCCATTCAATCCTGACCTTACAAGGAAGGATGCATTCAAAGGCAGTAAGAAAACATCCGATGTTGATTTCATGGAACTCAACCAGAAACTTCAATATGCTGATATACAGGGCAATCAGATAGTGCGTCTGCCTTATGCTTCCGGCCGCTATGCCATGACTATCCTGCTTCCAGGTGCCTCCGTTGATGCTGACAGCTTCATCAAGTATATTTCAGAGGAGAATTACAATGAATTGCTGTCAAGCATGATTGAACAGGACGTTGTGGTCCGCCTTCCTAAGTTCAAGGTAGAGAATTCATTGCGTCTCAATTCAGTGCTCCGGGACATGGGAGTGAACAAGGTGTTTACAAGGTCAGCTGAACTTGGTGGAATGACCGATGCGGATGTCATGGTTTCTGACGTTAACCAGAAAACTTTTGTGGAAATCAACGAGCAGGGTGCAGAGGCAGCTGCAGTCACTACGATTGCTGTCAAACTTACTGCAGCCCGCCCGATGGAACAGACATTCCACATGACTGTTGACCGTCCGTTCTACTATATGATTTCAGATATTGACAACGGTCGCATCCTTTTCATCGGCCGTATCATGAATCTTTAGGCTTCCACGATTAAAGCCGGGAGCCTTCTGACCAGCAAATAGTCTGTTATTTAGAGTTGAGATAGGCCTCAAGCCCGGCAGAGCGCAGCCTGCAGGATGGGCAGTGGTCGCAACCGTCACCTTTGACTCCATTGTAACAAGTCAAAGTCTCATTTCTTACAAGGTCCAGAACTCCGAGGTGGTCAGCCATCTCCCAGGTCTGGGCTTTGTTTATCCACATAAGGGGAGTGTGGATGACAAACTGCTCATCCATTGCCAGATTGAGTGTCACGTTAAGGGATTTGATGAAGGAATCCCTGCAGTCTGGGTAGCCGCTGAAATCTGTCTGGGAAACTCCTGTAACAAGGTCCCTGATGCCAAGTTCCCGTGCATAGACGGCTGCGATACTGAGGAAGAACAGATTCCTTCCGGGGACAAATGTATTTGGATAGCTGTCCTGAGGCTTGGTCTGATCCATTTCCATTGTGGTGTCGGTAAGGGAATTGCGGCCGAGCTGCGAGATGAAACTTACGTCCATATAATGGAAATCGACTCCGGCCTTTGCAGCAATTGCTTTTGCACACTTTATTTCTGCACTGTGTTTCTGGCCGTAGCCGAAAGTTATGGTGCGCACAGTCTTGAAATGTTTCAATGCCCAGAACAGACAGGTGGTGGAGTCCTGTCCTCCACTGAATACCACCAGGGCGCTATCGCCCTTTATTATAGGTTCCATATTATAAGTCTCTGATTTTAAATGGATTGTAAGATATGTTGGTGTCATAGACTTCCGTACCTTCTATTTTCTTCAGTCTGTTTACACAGATGTTCGTAAGAGGCAGGATTATAATCTCATATACAGTTTTGAGCACAATCTGAGTAATCATCAGCTTCAGCATTTCAACATAGCCGATTCCCCAGAAAGCAATAGGGAAGAAGACCAGTGAGTCGATACCTTCACCTCCAATAGTCGAAACAATGGCTCTCAAAGAAAAGCCTTTTCCTTTTTGCGCCACCTTCATCTTGCTCATTATCAGTGCATTGATGGTTGAACCGCATATAAATGCAAGCATAGAGGCAAGAGTGACTCTTGGAGCAAGGGAGAAAATGTAGTCGAAATGTTCACCTCCGTCCCAGAAAGGAGATGCCGGCAAGACTCGTACTATCTGTGCCATTGCCACGACAAAGAAATTCATGGCAAATCCGCTCCATATCACAAGCCTGGACTTGCGGTATCCATACACCTCCACAAGGCAGTCGTTGATGATATATGAAACAGGGAAGATGATGACACCTCCGGTAAGGGATATGCCACCAAGGGTGAATAGTTTTGTTTCGAAAAGATTTGAAGCTATCAGGCAAACATTGAAAAGTATTGCCATCAGCAGAAAAGGAACGGACAACTGTCCATTTCCTGAAGGAGTTCCATTGTTGTTCATTTCTTGTTTTTATAAGTGGTTACCAAGCACACTCCGGCATTCGCCGGTTCAACACGTCAACTTGCCGATCCCTTCGGGTGTCAAGTTTCGATTCCATCTGACTGCAAGTTTCAATCCCTTAGGACATCAAATTGCAATTCCATCGGGGCTGCAATTCGCCAATTGCCATCTGGGCGGCAAAATTAAACAATATATTGCCTCCGGCAAAATTTTCTGTATATATAATTTACTTGCAAATATTAATGTACCTGAAAAGTTAAGGTACTTGAATAATTGTCATCTCGACTGAGCGTAGCGAATGGAGAGATCTTTATTTCAAAACAGGAAAACTATAAGCCACCCCCAGGGAAACCTGACGATAAGGCCAGTCATTAAGCCCCTCCTGATATTTCAGCCTGATGTCGAAAGGCTTGATGTTGAATGCAGCCTCGGTCCTGATTGAGATAGGGGAGTCACCATTGCTGCGCCATCCGGTATAGCCGCCAAAATGTGCGCTCAAAGTGAACCAGTTCGCCCTGAATGCCGCTGCTATGCCATACATTACGGCATCGTTCTGGGAAAACATCTTGCACTGCCAGCAAAGGAAGCCGGTGCATGCAGCCAGATTCAGACTCAAATCATCCCTGAATATGAATTCCCTTCCCAAAGTAGCATCGAAAAAATAACCCGGGGAATTGTAATAACGCCGATATTCATTGTCATCTCCATTGGCAGTTTTCAGGGCGCAGCGCAAAGTCATGCTGACATGATGTTTTTCCTGACGAAGAATCATGATGTCTGTTGACAAATAAATCTCTCCAACTTTTGCCCCATGGCTTGGACCGGACACGCCCCTGTAGGAATTGGCTGCCTCCGAGCTTCGGTAAGCATCCAGTGCTTCTCCCCAAATACAAAAATTGACCCTTTCGGTGAAAAGGGGCAACTTGATATTGAAATAGATATTGCCGGTGATATCATCTTTGAGGCTTAATTTCTGATGACCTGCCATTGATGCCCCGATCTCAAACTTCATCTTTGACGATGTCTTTCCGAAACCCATTTCCGGAACAGGGAATGCATTTGGACCATAATAGTAAGTGTTGATCGGAGGCTCGGGATCGTTGACTTGTGCAAAGCTGATGACCCCTCCCAGGGCAAGCAGCAATATGGAAAGAATGATTTGTTTCTTCATTATTTTAAATGATTACTCAATGTTATACCTAAATTGATTTTTGTATGAAACAGCCGCCA
>JBJFDE010000347.1:0-4783 GCA_051889855.1 Candidatus Cryptobacteroides sp.
GCAAGTGCTGATGCTGAAAATCTATACCGTCCTTCTTGATGCTAATGCCTCTGAGCATGCGGCCAGGACCATGGCAATGCAGATTGCATCTGACAATGCAAAGGACCTTATCTCGGAACTCACCCTTGCTTACAACAAAGGCCGTCAGAGCCAGATTACAGCTGAAATACTCGCCCTTGTCGGGGGCTCAATGAATTAATGGGCTGACCAAAGCCAGCCCATTGAATAATCTTTTTTGCAATATGGAATTTTAGAGATTTGCAATGGAAATTGCGAATCCGCCGCCGCGTGCCATGTCAATCTTCAGGACATCTTTCGAAGTGATTTTCTTCTTTGTGATGACATAGGACTGAGGATTGGTCTGGTAATCAGTGTCCGGAGCATCCGAGTAGATGGTTGCCTCGTATTTGCGTCCCTTCTCAAGGAAATCCATAGGAACTTTCACAGTACGGGCGTTCTCGTCAGTAACACCGCCTACGAACCACTGACCGTCTTTTTTGCCCTGACGAGCAGTGACGATGCAGTCACCCGGCTCAGCGATGAGATATTTGGACTGGATCCAGTCAATGTCCACATCCTTGATGAACTGGAATGCATCCATATATCTTTCATAATGCTCAGGAAGGTCTGCCGCCATCTGAAGCGGAGAATAAAGCACGACATAGAGTCCGAGCTGGTTTGCTATGGTCGCATTCACCTTGGACGTGTTGCTTCCGTTTGTAACTTCTGCCATATCCATTACGAAAATACCAGGAGTATAGTCCATAGGACCGCCGTTGAAACGGGTGAACGGAAGGATGGTGACATGATGAGGCTTGGTGCCGCCGAATGCTTGATACTCAGTGCCTCTTGCAGATTCGTTGCCTATGAGGTTAGGGTAGGTGCGGCAAAGACCGGTAGGGCGAACGGCTTCGTGGGCATTCACCATGATCTTATGTTTGGCAGCCTCTGTCACTGCATAGAGATAGTGGTTAACCATCCACTGGCCATAGTGGTATTCTCCGCGTGGAAGAATATCTCCCACATAACCGCTCTTCACTGCATTGTAGCCATAGTCATTCATGAGCTGATATGCCTTTTCCATGTGCCTTTCATAGTTGCGGACAGAAGAAGAAGTCTCATGGTGCATCATGATTCTGACACCTTTTGAATGAGCATATTCATTAAGAGCCTTGATGTCGAAATCAGGATATGGGGTGACAAAGTCGAAGACATAGTCCTTGCTGCAGTTTGCCCAGTCTTCCCAACCTTCGTTCCAGCCCTCGACGAGCACCTGGCTGAAGCCATGCTCTGCAGCGAAATCGATGTATCTGCGTACCTTTTCGTTGTTTGCTGAATGTGTCCCGTTAGGAGTGCTCTTTGAATAATCAGTCTTGCCAAGATGGACGGATGCATAGTCGTTGGTATATGCCCAAGTGCCTTTGCCTGAAATCATTTCCCACCATACTCCGATGTATTTCACCGGATGAATCCATGATACATCTTCATAAGTGCAAGGCTCGTTGAGGTTGAGAATCAGACGGGAAGCGAGCTGTGCCGTTGCGCTCGGTGCCACCTGGATAGTCCTCCAAGGAGTTGTGCAAGGAGTCTGCATATATCCTTTCCATCCCTGTGCGTCAGGAGTAAGATGGGATGTGAAAGTGAGGGTCTGAGGGTTGAGGTCCAGGTGCATGCACGGATAGTTCACAAGGGCAGCTTCATGAATGTTGATGTAAAGGCCATCGTCCGTACGCATCTGAAGGGAAGTCTGCACCGCATTGACAGACCAGAGGGTCTGTGATGAGTTGCCGCAGACTGCTTCACGATATTTTGAACTGATTTCAGAAAGACGTGACTCTGTGAAGTCATATTCCTGAGTGTCGTAGTCTCCCGGAATCCACCATGCTGTGTGGTCGCCGTTCATCGCGAACTGTGTCATCTCTTCCTTGATGACGAAATAGTTGAGCCTTTTCTGGTATGGGAATTCGTAGCGGAAGCCGAGTCCGTCGTCATAAAGACGGAAGCGGATAGTCATCTTTCTGTCGGTTGATTTTTGTACAAGGCTGACTGTCAACTCGTTGTAATTGTTTCTGATTGATGCCTCCTCTCCCCATACAGGGTTCCAGGTCTGGTCGAATGACGAGGTCTCGGAGCCTTCCACCGTAAAGCCGTCATGGAAGGAATTTGCGCCTGCCGCATCTTTCTTGGTGATGGTGCCATTGTCTTCGAACACGATTTCGCTGGCTTTGATGGTTCCGCGAAGCTCGAATCCGAGGTTGGAAGGAAGGATTACCTTGGTCTGCCCGCGGTCCAGTGAATACTGCGGCGTACCATCTTCTGCAATACGGAACTCCATTTTCAAGTTGCCGTCAGGTGAAGTGAGGGTAAGATTCTGTGCCGTGGTTTCAAACGAAAGCACTGATACACACACTGCTGCGATGCAGCTGAAGAATTTCAGTTTCATACGAATGTTTTGGTTACTTATAGGGAATTAATCGTTTACCGGCTGTTGCCGGCTGGTCAATATATCCTGCGAATTTAATGATTTTCATTCAATATACCATAGAATGGGTGCCGCTTATTTCCTATCCGAGCCGGCGATACAGCTCCACAGTCTTCGCGGCTTCTGCGGCATCGTGGACCCGAAGGATGTCGGCTCCGTTCTGCAGGGCCTTCAGATGGAGCACCTGGGTCTGGGCAAGGCTTTCTTCCGGTGTGATGTTGAACAGCCTGTATATCATGCTTTTACGAGAAACTCCGACAAGTGTCCTGATGCCTTCGGAAGAAAACCGTCCCGTAAGTGTGTCCATTTCCCGAAGCAACTGATAATTCTGGTCAATCGTTTTGGCAAAACCAAAGCCCGGGTCAAGAATCCATTTGCGGATTCCGTATCCGGAGGCCTTCTGGCTGAATGCCTCGAAATACCGGAGCACTTCTTCGGTAACATTTCCGTAGTCACATAAGCTCTGCATGGTCTTTGAGTTGCCCCTTTTGTGCATTGCAATGTATTCAAGGCCAATCTCTCCTACAAGCGGCAGCATGGCGGGGTCGTCCTCTCCTGCGGATATGTCATTGACTATCAATGTCTCCCTTGCCTTTTCCTCTCCGATTATGGCAGCCGTGGTGGCGAAGGCCTTTTCAATCACCGAAGCCCACCAGGTGTCAATTGAAATCCTGACTCCCGGACAGGCCAGCAGCAGGGCGCTCAGTGAAGGTGCTATCCTTTCCCATTCCACCTGCTCTCCGACCGGCTCGGATCCCGGTCTGGTGGAGCAGGCTCCGATGTCTATGATGGTCGCCCCTTCTGAAATCAGCTTCCCGGCACGGGCGACCGCATTTTCCGATGTCTTGTCCAAAGCGCTGCTGCTGAGGCATCTGCTGTCTGCAAAATAAGAATCGTCAGTCAGATTGACGATTCCCATGATATCAATTTTTCTTTGTATATCCATATATATGACTTGTTTTTCCCTCAAACTTACATAAAATCTTTCGATTTTTATTTTATGGAGTGAATAAAAGTCCCTACTTTTGTAATCGAAAATCCTATCACCAAGTGACACAAAATTCGATTATCAATGAAATGTATAGAGCGTAAAAAGTATTTGGACGAACTTGTTTCCCTGCAAAACAACGGGATGATCAAGATTATAACCGGTATGCGCAGATGCGGCAAGTCTTATCTGCTTTTTGAGATATTTGCTTCCTACCTTGAGAACAAGGGTGCCGCTTCCGACCAGGTTCTGATGAATTCTTTTCATAATGATGTCCGTTATCGGGTTCAACTTCATTTGTGAAGCACCCGACAGGGACTCTGACGGCAACAGACAAGAAAATCCGTCGGAATACTACCACAGCGTGTGTGGAGATTCTGACGGATTAGTTCCATGAACAGTTCTTGGATGTGCCCGGAAGAGGAATCTACATTTGCGGATACGAATGAGTGAAGCCGAAGACTACCTGATTATCCAGTTATCTATATTGCGTGTCTCTCCGCTGAAATTGACGCCCACCTTGATAATCGTTCTGGAGTCCATAGCGAAAGGAAGAGGATACTCCTTGGATTCAATCTGATCCATAGCCTCTTGAGCTGAGCCGTTATACTTGAACTCCATAACATAGATATACTTGTCAGTTCGGACAAGCAGATCGATCCTGCCGTCACTTGTGCGGAATTCAGCATCAACCAGATATACGGACATCAGCTTCAGGGTAAGATATACCACATTCTGATAATGATTCTCAGTATCCTTGATGAGATCATACGGATAACCGGCGAGAAGGGATTTCATATAGGACATAAAGACCTCTGCATCGCCATTCTTCAATGCCTGTACAGCCCTTGAAACAAAGAAATTGGAATCCTCCTTTTTCAGATTAGTATAAAACGGTAGAAGGAAAAGCAGGAATCCTCTTTCAACCTCTTTATTAGGGAAGCCTACAGTCACAAGATCAAACTCGCTGTCGTAGTCCTTGAACGTCACATATCCGCTTTGGTATATCATTGCTACAGGACTGCCTGGATCTATGCCGTTAAGCACATCCTTTCCTGTCTTATATCCGTCTATCTTGTCTAATTGGAAATCTGATCTCTTGAGAAGTTCCACAAGATATGTCGGAGTTCCTGTCTCGAACCAGTAGTTTCCGAAACGGTTCTTCCTTAAGGTTGACAATACGCTGAATGGATTATATACCCCTGATACATTCTCACAGAAATGATAGCCATCATATTCATTCCTCAAGCGGTCATAAGCCTGCTCTTTAGTTATATCATTTTCTTCGGCAAGTATGCCTATCTCGGCATCGA
>JBJFDE010000348.1:0-4776 GCA_051889855.1 Candidatus Cryptobacteroides sp.
CTTTCCCATACAGGATATGAAGGAGCGCTGGCCAACTTCAATGCAGAAGGTAGGAACACTTCATTCAACGAGGCAAGGAAGGTTGCAAGGAAAATGTGGCAGGAGAAATGTGACAAATTCCAAATTGAAGGAACCGAGGCTGAAAAGAGAACATTCTATACAGCCGTATATCATTCTTTCTTCTCACCGAATGTCATTTCTGATGTGAATGGAGATTATTTTGCCAATGCAAAGAAGCTGCATTCCGATATAGTACAGTACTCAAACTTCTCAACTTGGGATACTTATCGTGCTACTCATCCTCTCTATACCATAATCGAACAGACCGGAACCCGGGATTTTGTAAATTCACTAGCATCAAGACGCAAGGAAGCAGGTACAGATATCCCTCTCTGGGAATGTATGGGCTATGACAACTGTTGTATGATTGGCCGTTCCCCTGTTGCCATAATGACTGAAGCAATACTGAAAGATATTCCTGGCATAAATGTCGAGGATTCGTATATTTCAATGTATGAGTCTCTCTTTGCAAGTAACAAGTGCAGTTGGTGGTATGGCTATAATAATAGTGGAATGGAAGGATACATCAATAGAGGATATGTAACCGGTGATGTGGGCTGTGCCGTTTCCAAGACAACGGAGTACAACTATTATGACTCAGCAATGGCGAAACTGGCGGAAAAGCTTGGAAAGAAAGAAGATGCAGAATATTTCTATAAAAGGTCACTTGGACACAGGGAATTATGGAATCCGGAGAAACGTTTCCTTTGGCCTAGATATGCAGATGGTACATGGCGTGAAATGAATCTCAATGATTGGGAAGATTTGAAGGTAAATTATGTCTCCGGAAACATTTGGGGATATTCAAGTTATACACCACACGATATGGATTATATGATTGAACTTCTTGGAGGACCTGAATCATATGTCAAATGGCTTGATGGCATATTCAATGATAATTCCGTTATCGGAGGAGAACAACATGTCGATATTTCTGGTTTTATCGGAAAATATGGTCACGGTGACGAGCCTTCTCACCAAATGCCATATCTTTATGCAATTGCAGGTGCACCTGAGAAAACTCAGGAGATTGTCCATCGGATCTGCAACGAAATGTATGATGATACTCCTGAGGGGCTGGTGAATAATGATGACCTCGGACAGATGTCATCATGGTACATTTTCTCATCGCTGGGATTCTATCCTGTAGATCCTGCTTCATGCACATATGTGCTCGGACGTCCTCTTTTCAGAAAGGCAACCATAAACCTTGAAAACGGCAAATGTTTTACAATCAAGACAGAGAATTTCCAACCTGGCTCATATCTGGTTGATAAAGCTTATATTAACGGTAGTGAAATCAAGGACTGGAAGATATCCCATAAAGATATTATGGCAGGAGGTGAACTGGTATTTGTAATGAAGTAATTTGTAGAAGGAATGAATCATATTGAAGCATATTCTCATAAAGGACAAGGATACAATCCGTTCCTGATAAGTGATGGCTGGCAGATTGCAGTTCTCAATTATGCTCCTGAGGAAACTGCTGAAGCTATTGACAAGCTGGACATACATCACCTCACGGATGAGGCATTTATGCTTGTTGAAGGTGAGGTTGTTCTAATCAGTGCCTCCATCAAAGATTCTGAAATCGTTTATGATATGGTCAGGATGAAACCGGGTACAGTATATAATGTACCCGTGAATGTGTGGCATAAGATTGCGATGAAGCCTGGTAGCAGTGTGTATATAGTAGAGAAATCGTTGACACATACCGGTGATTTTGAGTTTTATCCCCTGTCTGCCGAGCAAAGATTTTTGCTTTGCAGGCAGGTAGAAGAAACATTCGTTGAAAAATAGTCTGCAAGTATGAGAAAAGAGCGGTTTGTTTTCTCCTTCCTGCTTTGCTTTATGGTTTTTGCATGTGGTGATTTTACTTCCAGTGCAAAAGTCACGAACAAGGAGAAAAAGGAGTATGCAGAAAGGGTAAAGAGTGTCTTTGGTACGGCGTGGTCATCCTATATGAAATACGCTCGTGGCATGGATGCTGTAAACCCGATTTCAGGACAAGGACACAATTGGTATTCTGAACCTTTGCTAATGACCCCGGTGGATGCTTTCAGTACGATGTGCATTATGGGACTTGAGAAAGAAAAGGAAGAGGCTAAGGATTTGATTTTTAGCCAATTGAACTTTGATAAGAATATGAGTGTCCAGCAGTTTGAGATAGCGATAAGGATTCTTGGAGGTTTGCTTTCTTCGTATCAGCTTGACGGAGACCCGCGCTTTCTTGCGCTGGCAGAAGACCTTGGAAGACGTATGCTTCCTGTATTTGATTCTCCAACGGGAATTCCATACAGATATGTCAACCTCAGTACCGGAGCTGTCAGTGGAGACATTACCAACCCGTGTGAAGTTGGGTCAATGCTGCTTGAATATGGCATGTTGAGCGTTCTTACGGGAAATCCAGTATTCTATGAGAAGTGTAAAAGGGGAGTCGTGGCTGTTTTCGAAAGGCGGGATAAAAACACCAATCTGGTCGGGAGCTGGATAGATGTTCGTACAGGGGAATGGACAGACGGAAGTTCTCATATAAGTGGCGGTATCGATGCATACTATGAGTATCTTCTTAAAGGTTGGCTGTTGTTTGGCGACAAGGATTTGAAAGAAATGTGGGACATCTTCAAAGTCGCGATAGACAAATATCTTGCTGATGACCTCAATACTGGATTCTGGTATGGACGAACAGATATGAGATCGGGAAAGAGGACTGGTACATCATTCTGTGCTCTAGACTGTTTTTATGGTGCAGTTCTCTGCCTCGATGGTAACATTGAAAAAGCAGAGAAACTGCAAGCTTCCGTATACAAAATGTGGACTCTTTTCGGCATTGAGCCAGAATCCCTTGACTATACCAGAATGACGGTGGAGAATCCTTGTTATATGGCTAGACCTGAAGCAATTGAATCAACATATTATAATTGGATTTACACCGGTAAGGAAAAGTATTATGAGCAAGGAAAGGTGATGTTTGAGTCAATAGAGAAATACTGCCGCACCGATAACGGCTTCTATAGTCAGTTGGGGGATGTAAGGACGATGGACAGATGGGACACCCTTGAGAGTTTCTTTTTTGCTGAAACATTGAAATACTGCTATCTGTTCTTTGCTCCTTCTAAAGCTTTTAATCTTAAAAAGTGCGTTTTGAATACGGAAGCCCATCCTTTTTTTTACCCTTCCGGAAAAAATGAATATTTGAAACTTCCTTAAGTCGATATAATGATATGATGTTCGATACTATAATAAGGAGACTTGTGGCAGTTTATGCTGCAATTATCATTTGTGTGATTTCTGTAGCCGGTTCAGAAAAGAAAACTCCCGTGGACTATGTTAATCCACTTATAGGAACTGCAATCCTGAATCAGGGAGGAATTGCTCCTTTCGCAGGTACACCTTTCGCGATGACGAGTTTTATTCCTCAGACAAGGGAAAATAAGATGAGCAGCATGGCATATGTCTATGATGATAGGGAAATAATTGGATTCATGGCCAGCCATCAGCCAACTGTATGGATGGGTGATTATGGATATGTGTCAGTAATGCCTCAGATTGGAAAACTCAGGGTACTGCCAGAGGACAGAAAAATGCCTTTTGACCATGAAAATGAACTTGCTACTCCATACTATTATGCCGTGGAGATGGGCGAGGAAACTCGAATAAAGGCAGAAATGTCAGCAACAAGCCGTTGTGCAATAATGAGATTTACTTTCCCAGAAATAGAAGCGAGGATGATTGTCCATGGCATCAATCTCAATAAAAATCTTTCAGACTGGTGCAATGACTATGAAACTCGTTTGAAAACGTGCAGGGGATGGGTCAAGATAGATAAGGAAAAGAACGAAATCATTGGATATAATCCTGACAGACAGTCATCACAACTTGGACCTGCATTGAATAATTTCAAGGGATATTTTGTAATCACTTTCGATACCCCTATCAAGGAATACGGCCTATGGGATAATGGTGAGATATATTCATCACAGACCGAGTTGGAAGGCACCAGAATGGGAGCCTATGCTGAATTCAACCTTAATTCACGCAGGCAGCTCAATGTAAAGGTTTCCACATCTTTCATAAGCATTGAACAGGCCCGTGCCAATCTTGAAAATGAAATACCTCATTGGAGTTTGGAAAAGGTGAAAGAACAAACCAAGACTCTCTGGAATGAAAAACTGTCAAAAATAACTCCGGGAGCAGGAGTATCCGAAGAAGATAAAATTACTTTCTGGTCTTCTTTGTGGCACTGCTATCTTTTCCCAAGGGAATTCTCCGAATATGGACGGTATTATAGTGCTTTTGATGATGAAATTCATAATGGATTTTCTTACAATGACTTCTCTCTGTGGGATACTTTCAGGGCATATCATCCTTTGATGACTATGATTGAACCTGAACTGACAGGACACTGGATTACATCGCTGTTGCAGATGTACAAAGAAGGGGGCTGGATGCCTATGTGGCCAAATCCGTCTTATACCAATATAATGATAGGAACCCATGCAGATGCCGTGATAGCTGATGCATATATCAAGGGTATAAGAAACTATGACTTGGACCTTGCATATGAGGCTATGCGAAAGGATGCTATGGTTCCTCCAGACTGTGATACAAAAAGAACATATGGCGATCGTCACAAATGGACGAGCTTTGAGGCAAGAGCCGGGGCCAGTTATTATCATTCAATAGGCTATATTCCTTTTGACAAAACAGCAGAGT
>JBJFDE010000349.1:0-4776 GCA_051889855.1 Candidatus Cryptobacteroides sp.
AACTGTTGCCCAAGCTCATTTTTAGGTAAATTATTAATTATTCATTAAAAATAATATTTATGGCTTATTCAATTTTCCATCTGATTGGTGACAATCAATTCGTTGAAGCATGGTTGTATCGAAAAGCATTATCCGGCAAATTGCGTTCAGCAAAAGCAATGGCAGTATCCAAAATAGAATCGGAATCTGAACCGGACATGACTATTGACATGGAGCTTCAGAAATATTGCAATTCTCTTACATGTGTCAATGAGGATCTGAAGCTTATTCAATCTCTTCGTAACGATGAAAGAAATCTCAAAAATGAAATCGAGACTGCCCGATTGAAACTTCAAAAAGCAAAACAAACAAGAAAAATTCTCATATCCATGGCTGCGATTGCCGTTGCTGCAATTTGTCTGACCGTTGCAGTATTGTCAATAGTGAAACATTCCACAGAGGAGGAATCCGCCGAAGAAACAATAATAGTAGAAAATATAAATGAATGAATTGTATTATGGGAAAGATTCACGATATCGAGTTGAGAATTAATCAACTTGTCGAGCAACTTGACAGAACAAGAGCAAGGGTTTCTGAAACAAAGTCAGCAGCTCTTGGAAGGATTGGCTCCATTGCCATTGATGCAGAAAGTACCCTTGCTTCTGAAAGAGTACAGATTGGTGCTGATGCAGCCAAAGTCCTTGACAGTGACATTCAGCAGCCATTTTTCCAAAACCGGATGGCGTGGGACACATACAAACCCATAGTCGAAATATCTGCTACAACCTTTCCGGGCAAGCTTCTGGTCGGCAAATGGGTTGACATGAAGTCGCTTGATGAGGGAAAGCCCGAGATAGCCGTTCCTGCCTACATTCCTTTCTTTAAGGACCAGCATGCTATCATCATCGATGTTGACAACAATACGCAGGAAAAAGGCCTGTCGCTTATGAAGGCTATCATAGAACGTATTTACACAATCATTCCTCATTATTCCAAATTTACTCTGATAGATCCTGTTACAAATGGAGCTGTTTTTCCGATGAAGAGGGATATAGACTTTCGTAAACAGGATTCTGACATATACCACCTCTTGGATGCAATTGTTGCTGATTCAGCACATATAACCTCGGCTGCTGCGTTGACTCATGAAGATTATTTCGGATCCAGAGTCGAAAGCATGACCATGAATGAGAAGTTTGAAATCATCTGTGCTGCAAATTTTCCACACAAGACAGGATACGACTCCAGAACCATTGAACGCCTCATCAACTTAGGAAATATCGGTTATGTTTCTGGCAAATATCTTATCATCGTAAACAATAAGGACAGGGAGGATGAATTGCCAAGAGATTTCAATATTGATAAGTTTGAAGATGCAATACATATTGACATGACCGACACATATTGCTACAATGCTGACTGTAAAGAATGGGAAGCAATCAAGGGAGCAGTGGCCTATCTGCCCGAAGAAGAATGTGAATCAGTCACTTGGAAGAAAATTACAGATCGCATTAAAAACGAATTCAAACCAAAGGAAAGGAAAGGAAGATAACCTGGGAAGATTTCATCGATGTTTCGGAAGATGAGGTTTGGTCCGGAAGTTCCAGGGAGATGATTGAGACCCCGGTTGGTGATGCAAATGGGAAGACCTTATCCGTTTGGTTCGGAAAAAAGGATGGAAACAATTGCGCACACGGAATGCTCGCGGCAACGACAGGTGCAGGAAAATCAAATTTCTACCATGCACTTATACTGGGTCTTGCCAGACGATATAGTCCGGAGGAACTTCGTATGTATTTGATTGACGGCAAGAATGGAGTTGAATTCGAGGTTTACAAGTCTTTCCCTCATGCAGAGGTAGTCTCACTCAAGTCCTCATCCGAGTTGGCCGGTTCCATTCTTTCGGAACTTGTCGCAGAAACAAAACGTCGCAATGACATATTCAGGGAAGCTGGAGTCAATAGTTTTGAAGATTATCGTAGTAATCCGGCACACATAATGCCGCGCATACTTTTGCTGATAGACGAATATCAGATTCTCTTCGAAGCAGATGATGCTGCCGAGGCATCAAGAAACCTTCATTCTCTCACAGCCCAGGCCCGTAGTGCCGGTATTCACCTCCTGCTTGGATCTCAGCACTTTGGCGCACCGAATATGCTGAACAAAGACATTATTTTTACGAATATCCAATTGTTCATAGCCATGAAGATGACTATGGATGACCGCCAGTCTCTCACAATGTTCGGCAGAGAGGGTAAGGAACTTATTAGAAAGTGCGAATTCCCTGGACAGATTGTACTCAATCATAATGGTGGCAGTGATGGATATAACCAATTGGGTAAAGTTGCCTTTGTGGGAAAATCGAAGAAAACAGAAATCATCAATGCCATGACTCGGAAAGCTAAAGAGGACCATTATGACGAAGCAATACTTAGAACCATAATATTCGAAGGAGATTCAGCTCCGGACATGGATGCAAATCCGGAACTTAGAGGGTGCCTCGTAAGTCAGGTTCTTACCCAGGAGGCATTGCAGCAAAGAGCTCGGATTCAGGAAAGGGATGGAGGTTTTGGTAAGATAGATTGGAATCAGAGCGAGAAACCGATGATTTGCTGGATGGGGCAGGAAATGAATGTATATGGCCAATTCTCAGCACTGATCCGTCGTAGGAAAATGGAAAATATGCTGATACTCGGTGACAGGAATCCGTATCGTTATGGTATGTTGATATCGACCCTGTTCAGTCTGGTCGCAACCCATAAGCCGGAGGATATTGATTTCTATATCTATGACAGAAGTACTGTGGGAACAGACTGGAATCCATGCCTTGGGATGTTTGCCTCGGATGTTTTGCAGAAGAACGGTTATAAAGTTCAGTTTTCCACAAAAGTAAAAGATATCAAGTCCGGAATAGTTGAGGTGAAGAGCATTCTGAACAGGCGCCTGGCCCTTGACCAAGATGAAAGAATGGATTTAAAACCGGTCATAATGCTTATTACAGAACCAGAAGAAATTGAAGACCTTAATCTGGTCACAGATAAAAATGGTTTTAAGACAAATAGCGAATCAGGCAGCGACCTGGAATTCATCTATACGAATGGCTCATCTGCCGGTGTTCACGTGATTTTGAGTAGCTCGGGGGTGATTCCTCTTCTCAATGTGCTGCAAAAGAGACAATTGTCTCATTTCCGTCATCGTATTTCACTTCAGATTTCAGAACAAGAATCATTTGATTTGTTCGGGGCAAGGATTGGAGCGCAATTGCAGAAACATGGTGATGTGCCGGTGTTGGCGTGTTATAAAGACATCAACGGAAATTTCCAGATTAAATTCAAGCCTTATAGCGTGACCGATAAGGGATATTATAACCAGTTTGATAATTTGAAACAATTAGTTTATGGACGAACTGTTAGCTGCAATGCAGAAGGTACAAATCAGCTTTGAGGAGTTTGACAACTTGTTATTCTCTGCAATCAGGTTACTTCAGGAAGAAGTTGAAAGAATGCGTAATGATTGTGTTCCGGAAAAGAACATCCAGGATGTTTTCATCGACGTTGCCGCATTGGAAAAATTCCATTCCGTTTCAGCAACTCAACGACAGTATGCGGACTATGCTTGCCGTCATGCCCGAATCCGAGAGAGAAACCATGCAGTTGTACTGGCGACTGACAACGGAGAATTTTGAAGAATTATTTCGCAAATATTTGAAGTAAATGAGCTTGGTAGAAACAGACAAACTGATCCGGTTGATAACAGATTTAGATGAACTGCTTTCATCGTGGAATGTAATGGCATCCGATGCATATAACCACACACTTGACCTTAGGACAGAAAACCTTGTTGTTCGCAAACTTGCCGATAAAGAGACGAGCCGGACTACGGATATGGAGGAATCGGACAAGATTGCAGTGGGAAAATCAACTCGTGAATCTGAAGATTTACTCGAAGACAGTAAATACTTGCATACACTCACAGAGCCATTGCCGGAAGAGGCTTTTCAACGGGTGAAATATGGTCGGGAAGCATGCCGGATTTCACAGCAAGATGCCTATAAGGCGGCTGATTGGTACAGAGAGGCAGTCCTGGAACTCAAAAGAGCTGAAGAAGAACATGAAATTGCTCTTATACTATATAATAATCAACAAGAAAGATATGAAGAGGCTGTGGCCAGATTCAATGCAACTCCTGAAAAAATAGCTGTTCACCATACGGATTCCAATGGTGATTCATATACGACCTATGAGCATAATCCGGAATGGGATAGGGCAAAGGAGGATATGGAATGCCAAAAAACAGAATTGGACCGCTGCCTAAGAGTACTGGAAGAGAAGAAGATGAATCTCGACATGGCACATGAACAGTACCAATATTCGGAAAAGGCTTGTATTCTGTCAAATGACATGTTGAAGGAATCCAAGCAATTATTGGAAAAAGCTCATGATTTGCAGGAATGGTCAAACAATGCGAATAAGTCTGCACTGTATGCCATTCACTCGGCAGAATCTGCATTGAAAACAGACAAAAAGGCAGAAGAACAGAATGACATTCAGCATGAGATTAATGACGATAACCTCAAACTATTAGATAAGGTTGATTCTGCGCTCGAAGAAACAGAGGCAGCTGTCTCAAAAGTTTTGGAACTGACAGAGAGCTGCAATGGTCAGAATATACAATTTTTGATAAAATTAGAGGGCAAGGCAACCGTGCTGAACAAGCTTTCAACAATTGTTCCTGATGATATTCAGGCATTTAAAATATAAACTTAAAATGGATAAACTATTCAAACTTACATCCCTC
>JBJFDE010000350.1:0-4764 GCA_051889855.1 Candidatus Cryptobacteroides sp.
TAGGACGGAGCCCGCGGCTGTCGTTCTGGTCATTGTCGTAAAAGATATAAGTGATGCCTTCCGCCTTGTTGACCAGGCACCATATATACTTCTTGAAGTAGTGTCCCAGCTTCGTGCCGTCCCCTTTCAACTTGATCCTTACGGCTGTCCAGGTCTCATCGATATGGAGAATGGATTTGATCCTGAGCAGTTTCTTCTTGATGACATCCAATATAGGAAGGAACAGCCGGTATCCGGCCTTGAGCCAGTTACGGTCAGTATTCTTGCTGATCTTGAACTTGTCAATCTCATGACGGATACCTTCACGGTATATTGGAATGTGCAGCTGGATGTGATCACTGGTAATCTCTGAGAACAGGTCCGGAGTGCAATGTGTGCCTGGGATTACATTCACATTAGGCCTCCTGTCATCCTCAGGGTCCTTCGGAGAATAATAATCATGATAGACCCCATATTCATCAACAAACACAGCCACCTTGAAAGTGGTCTTCCTAACGTAGCTTATTTTGGTGTATTCATCCACATCCTTAAACTTCAGGAACTTCCACCCCGCCGGAGCACCGTCAACTGTAGATTGTAATACTATCGTCTCCGCGGCATCCATCTTCTCATAGCTTCCACGGGAGCCTCTCGCCTCATTAAGTCCTTCTGACTTGACTTTAGTCTGGTCCAATTTCGAGGTATTGCTCCCATGGGAGGCGTCAGTTCCGGCATCTCCTTTGTCTGATGAAGCAGAATCCTCGCGAGATGAAGAATCCACATAATCCTGCTTCTCCTCATCGCGGCCCTTTTTCTTATTCTCCGTGCGGTTCTTCTGGCTCAACGTCTTACCGCTGAAGCGGTTCTTGCTGTGACGCTTGTTGAGCGATTCCAGATATTCACACTGACGACTGAGATCGGCTATCTTCTCCTCATACGCTGAGGCCTGCTGCTTATAGCGTTTCTCACCGTCATGCAGGCTCTCTATCGTGCGCCGCAACGTGGCAATGGTCAGGCGGAGGCTCTCTATAGTCGAGCGCAGCTCATTGATGGTGTTTATGAAATCCTGGCGTTCCATATCAGACAGAGGGGTTTCTGCCTTGGATTCGATATCCAAGGCATTGAGATAATGCGATCTCATTACCATTTCTCCTACTGTCTGAATCTTCTTTTTCATGCAGTAAAGGTACGAAAAATAATTTAGAAAATCGCATAATATATAATATAAATAATTGATTATCAGTTAATTAATACTAAATCACAATTGATTCTATTACAGGACATTCAAGTATGGCTACAAAGTATTTGTATTGTAACTCATAGATGATTTCATCATGCTCTATAACTGGTTTTATGAACTTGGAATCGTCATGGGTGATATCATAAAGATGGCGCTTACCGTCCTTATAGCGAATCAATTTCACCGTGCGCCGGTCCTTAGACATGAAGAGATATCCATCTCCGTTGTAGGGATTATGCCCCAATGCTTCAACCTCAGAAAACAAACGATATTTTCCAAACCTCATATTCGTGATACTGCTCACATACCACAAACGGGTAGTTCCCTTTATCCCTAACATAGTCCCTCCAATTTCTCTACCAAAGACAGTAGCTGGCGGTAGGTCAGGTTGTGCTGCTGAAGGGACAGGCCTCGGCTGGTCCGAATGGTGACAGATAACCTGACGGGTATGTCGTCCCGTCCCTCTATCGGGGAACTGGACGTCAAATCCGAAGGTTGACCATCGGATAAAGACGGATCGGACGTCGAATCCGAATCCAACAGTCTTACTCTGTGAACCCCTGTGTCGTTCTGAGAATAACGTTTCTTGAACCATCTCTCGAAATATTTATAGACTATGCCGTTTCGCTGACAGAAATCTACAATGGAAATACCCTTGGGAACTCCTTCGACTTGATAGAGTTCATACAATTTTTTGTAATCTTCACTACTTGCCATAAATACTATTTTTTAGATTCATGGCTGCAAAGTAAAAGACTTTTTAGCTCTTTACCTTAAATAGAATTGAGTGCTTACCCTTACATTCTCCATTTGGAGAACTGTCATTTTTGCTTGGTAAGTATTCGGTGAACCGTGTATTGCCTATCTCTGATTTTATGAGTACCTTCGTGGGGGTATTCTGTCTTTTTCTGAGCATAAGCGATACAAGCAGTAGCCTTTCAGCCCGAATTGAGGCTGCAAGGGATCACCATGTGATTAAAAATTGAGATGTTATTCTTTATGCATCCTCCCACTCTTCAGGAAGAAGCCTGTGTAATTCTTCTTTGGGTGTCATGTCGATATGCTTCAACACATACGTCAGCCAGCGCTCAGGGTTTTTCCCCAGCACCTTGCATGCACCGAACAATGAGTACATGATACATGCCCTGTCAACAGCATCGTAGTTGCGGCAGTACAGATATGCCTTCTTACCCATGACCATGTCACGGATACTTCTCTCGGTGTCCGTATTGTCAAGAGGCATGTCGGCTATGTCCAGATAGGCGATGAGCTCGTCATAATGGCGTATGAGATAGTTCATCGCCTCAAAGGTCTTGCCCTCATGGGGAAGGTCCTTGAGGATTTCCTTGTCGCACCACAGCTTGAGGTTGTTCCACAGCGGCCTTGCATTGTCATTGCGGAACCGGACCTTTTCTTCGGGAGTCATTTTCCGTCCCTTGGTCTTCTCCTCCGCCTTTATCATATCCTCCACTGTATAGATCTGCTGTTGCAGGGTCATTCCAATCCTTGCAAGCCCCTTGTTCTCCTTGAGGGCCGACTCCATCTTCCTACGGGCATGGGCGTCACACCGGCAAAGTATCCTGCCGCTCTTCTTTACCCAGTCATACCCGGCGTATGCGTCACACAGCAGGGCCTGCCCTGTCCATTCCGACAGGTGGGCTTCGATTATCTTCTTGCCCCTGCCGTTGCCTGCCCCCTTGATTCCTTCCATGGGCGGAGTGGAGAGGAATACCGGTATGCCTGAATCAATGGAGCGATACTCTATCATGTATTGTTTGACGGTCTTGTGCTTCCCGTTGTCAAGCACGGGCATCGGGCTTCCGTCGGCGGCGAGCAGCCTGGCTTTCATCACCCTCCGCCACTGCAGCCTGTAGAGAGGCTCAACCGTGTCGCATGTACTCCCGATTATATCGTCCACCGTGCTGGAGGACATGTCCAGGCCGTCAATTGACATCCGATTTATCTGGCGGTTGGCAGGCAGGTGGAAGACGTATTTTTCCGTAACTATCCGTGCCCTGAGTTCCTCGGAATAGGGACTCTTCCATGTCACGCCCTGAGCGTCTCTGACCAGTCTCGCATCCCGCTTACGCTGGCGGAATTCAGCGATCCTTCTGTGGCACGCCTTCAGTTCGGCCTTCTCCTTGTCGGTCAGGTCAACAGAGTTGGCCGCCGCCTCAAGCAACGGTTCCCGTTCTTCATCGCTCAGGATGAACCGCTCACTCTTCTGCAGGAACAGCATCCTGACGAGCGATTCTATATGCTGCGCCTTCCTGACGGCGTTTTTCCCCGCATTGTCCAGGGCCTCTCTCACTTCTTCCCTGAGAGCCGCCTCCGCTTCCCTGGCCGCCTCCTGATATTGTTTGAGAAGAGCCTGTCCCTCCGGCGAGTTGCCGTCCATTATCTTGAGGAAGGCCTTCATGAACAGTTCCAGCTGCTGCGCCAGTTTGCTGTAGCTGTTGCTCTCGGCCTTCTTACGGGCCTCCTCTATCTGCGCCTTGGCTTCGGCGATGACCCTTTGAGTCATATTGGCGTATGAAGCCTGCAGGTCCCCCTCATGCTTCTCCATCCGCTTACGGAGCATTTCCTCATGTTCTTTCTTTTCCTGCTCCAGCCTGCGGTTCTTTTCCTCATATTCTGCCTTGAGGGCGTTTTCCCTTTCCCTAAGCCTGCGCTCCACCTCGGCATTGATGATATCCTCGCGGCTTGCGCGCTCCAGGTCAAGGTCGCGCTCGGCATGGTCAAGCCTCTCTGCCATACAGCAGAGCTGTTCGCTTACATTGGCGAATTTCTCCTCCAGAGCGAGGCTCCTGCTTTTGTCATTTGCTGCTGATCTCATGCCTTTCGTCTTTTCTTTTCAACGGTATAAAGGTACAAAAAAATCCTGAAACGACAGCAAAAAAACAAACTTTTTTTTGCTTGAAAATCAGCGGACTGTGTTAATGATACACAAACGATTCAAGGGCGCTTCTCGGGTATCGAAAGACTTTCTTCCGCATCCCATTCCTCACCTAGAATGAGTCTTATGAAGCCCTTGTAATCAAGTGAACATGTCCTATGGTCATCATTCCAGGGGGGCATCCTGAACCTGCCATCGGACAATCTACGTACATACATGGTAAGGCCGTTACTCTCCCTGTGGAGGATCTTGGCGGTCTTCAAAGTCTTGCCGATGAATATGAATGCCTCATCCTGCGTCAGATAACGGCCGAACTCCTCATTCACTATACCCTGCAGTCCCTGAAACTGCTTTCGCATATCCACCGGATGCATGCACAGAAAATATCTGAGGTCGGCATGTAATTGACAGATCTTTGCCATGGCCTATAGGGTTATACGGATGTACTGCTCAATCGTCTTTATGTCCAGGCTTGTGGGCAGACTGAGTGTGACACCATTGGGATAAGTCAGTTTTATATAGGAAATACGTTGGTCCCTTCGTTGGGGGGCATTCGCCGGTGATGGCTGGCGAACATCGTCGTCTGCAACCTTAACCTCTGCAAACATCGGGGTGGAGGATTGTCTCTTCTTATTCATTGTCACAAAAT
>JBJFDE010000351.1:0-4751 GCA_051889855.1 Candidatus Cryptobacteroides sp.
TATGTTATTTACCAGAGCAAGTGTTGTCTAATCTCTGCCACATACAAGTGGCACTTAATAGTAGTTCTTGAATATCTTTTCCAACCGCTCGTCATCCTTTTGAAGCGGTTCGGAATCATCGCAAAGCGCAAGCACTTTTTCAGATGGGTAAAAGACGGCTGCCAGGCTGAGCGTGAAGAGCAGTTGGAAAACGCTGTTCATATACGGAATGGCATAGCAGACCATTGCCATAAATACGGTAAAGAACCAGAGCCGTTTCCTTTCATGGAGCAGTCTCAGTACGCTGACCATGATTTTTCTGGATATAAGAATCATGGTGAGGAGACTGGTCAGTGCTACAACAATGTTTGGATCTGCCATACAGCAACACCAATTGATGAAGATAAGCAGGAACGTTACCATGCTTGCATAGAACAGTCTTCCATAGCGGAACACAACCATTTTCCACATAAATGTCTTCATAAAACTGTATTCCTTCTTGTATAGACAGAAGAATGCCACTAAGAGAAGAAATGGGAAAATGAAACGAATGATGGTAAGAGTCAGTATCATATCTAATCGTTTTTATTATTTGAAGAATGTTCTGTATGCGTTTCTAATGATTCCAGACGTTCTGCAATGTATCTGTTCAACTGGATGTTATAACTGGGAGACATCTGGTCAATCTCAGGGTCTTTAGAGAGTTTTTCATCTGCTTCAATAAGAAGACGGAGATACAGGTCTATGTTGGAGCTATGGTCACTCTGTGCTTCCGTGACCTCTTTCTCAGATTCCAATACAGAGCCGACTGGCTGCATTGTGTCTGGGTCAATATCATCGGGCAACTGATAAGCATTCCGAATGCTACGCATGACCAACAGACAGAAGAACACAATCAGGCACAGTATGGATTTGGCCATAAGGTTCAAGTCAAAGACCATCATTGCCAGCACAGCCAGTGCTGTGATGGTAATGTAGAAGGCATATACCTTTTTCTTAGTATTCATAATCGTCGAGTTCAAGTTTGATTATTCCAAAAGATGCTTTTTCAATAATGTATTCAACATCACGCAATGTGAGGGCATTCTTCCTGATACGTACAGACGCACCCGGGTCTTTCCTGCACAATGCTGCCACTCCTTGGTTCAAGTCATATTCACTGATATTCCACGTGCGTGATTTCTTGAAAGAGTAATGTTCTCTATAACTTTGAAGAGTGATAGCCTTATAGAATAGGGATTTGAACACACCATCCTGAGGTATTCTCATCTCTATAAGTCTTTCCGTGTCTATGACCTTTATCCATGTCCTGTTTTTATGTATGATGTCTGCAATGAGATAGAACGTTTTCTTTTCCATCAAAGACCGCAGTTGAAATCGTTCATGATCTGAACATGTTCACGTTTCACTTTGAAGGTACCACGTCTCTCGTGAAGGCGGAGGTCTTCAAAGAGGTCGGCAGACATCACCTCAATGGAGTTGTATATCGTGACATTGATTTGGTGGACAAGTCCGTCAACATGTGTCTTGCAGTTAATCTTGAACATGCGTTCCGTGACGGGGAAGCAGTAGGCGCAGCACTCATGGCCGAAGACCGTATCAACTGGTGGCTCCAGATGATAGAGAATGGCAAGATCAGCGTTCATTTCCAGCATTTCAAGGACATTCTCCATAGACTGAGGTTTGGGTACGTCATACAGAAGAATGGCATAATCCTCATAGGAAGTGATCTTGCTGAGGAAAACATTGTCTATGAGATCTGGCAGGATTACTGGTCCTGAAGTTTTGAATTTGTAGATGGCTTCCTGTAACATTTTTGAGGTTGATTAGAGAGTTGATATGTATAAACGCATGAGCTGTGTTGGCAATTTATCGGACATCTCTTTGTCTAAAAGATGTTTGCTGTCAAGTCTTGAAACAATCGTCTGGAAGTCTTTCGCTATATCTGTAATGACCTGAGATTGCTCAGGGGTAAGCATTGCCACGCCAAAGGAGTCCATCGTAAGGTATGGCTGGAGCATCATCCATAAATAGGCATTGGCTTGTGGAGCATCTTTTATCTTTCCTCTTTTGAGTACTTCATGACAGACTTTCGCATTGAGAATCAATCGGCGATTTGTTCTCATAGACATATAAACCAGAGCTTCGTCAGCGGAAATTGTCTCCTTGGAAACATTTGAATATATTCTCGTACAGATGTCTGTTGTATGGTTGGTTATGTCAGTCATATTCATTGAGGAACATTTGTCAAGATTCGCCAGGAAAGAACGGAAGTGCCTGTCCTCATTGGCTATATAATTGAGAAACTCCTTCTTTGAATGGATTCCCTCCGTCTTCACTTGGGACAGGAATCTGGTGTAGCCTGTAAGTATTTCACGTACATCTTTATAATAAATAGGGTTCTTGTCCAAGCTGGAATAGAAGTTACTTGCGGCCTGCTTCAAGGAATCAAGTTCATTCTCTGCTGCATATTTAGATGTATGCAATTTCACGTATGCCACGTCACTCAATGTACATTTATCTGCCAATCTCAGCAAAGCAACGCGGATAGAGTCCGTGTTTTCCGCAAATATCATTGATAGACCGGCATGAGCTGTGAACGCAGGGTCTTTCTCTATATAATGAAAGACTGTATCTGACAACTCTTGCCACCGGTTGATGTATGCCGCCAACTGTTCCGAGTTGACGGATGATTTCTCCTGAAGGGTATGAAAGAAACTATTATATTCCCTCAAGGCTTCTTCAGAAGACTCGAAATCATATTGGGAACCATTGGAACATGAAGAAGAAATGAATATGGTACATAAAAAAAGCAAGTGAAAGATTAAACTCATTTGAGTATTTTTTCTTTCACTTGCTTTACTTTCTTTCATTTCGCTTCTGAGACCTGATGCAGAAGGGTTGCAAAGGCAACGCTGATGTTGTAAACACTGCGGTGATATGCTATATTTCATTGGCACGTATGTGTTAAATTTGGGTGCAAAGATACGGATAAATTTCCACATATCAATAGAAATAATACCACTTTAAATTATTTTGTTATTCATACTCGCATTAGTATGATAATATATACACTCCGAAAAACATTAAACGAGGTTAAAAATGCAAGAATAGTTAATTATATTGCCTCAGTATGATTAGTAATCTGAATATAATTTGTAACTTTGCACTCAAAATAGAAAGTCGGGTATTGCCTACTCTCAATCTGCAAAACAGATTACCACGAGTTATACCCGTCTAACTATTAGAAATACAGACAAATATCCTTCACAATGGCAAAAATTGGCTACATTATGGCTATCTCCCAGTATGACAAACTGGAGGAAGACCGACAATGGATGAACGACTATGGCTGCATCCGTATCGTAGAAGAGAGTGACGAGAACGAGCGTAACAGACCGCTTTGGAAACAACTGATGGTTGCCCTTCAAAGGGGCGACGAACTTGTTATTTCCAAGTTTTCCAATGCCATCCGTGGCAGTCGGGAACTGGCAACATTCCTGGAATTTTGCCGAGTCAAAGTTATCCGTATAGTCAGCATCCATGACCGGATTGACTCAAAGAACGAGTTGTTTCCAGAAACAAGGCCGTCGGACGTGTTGGAAATGATGGGGGCTTTGCCAGAAGAAGTTCTTGCATTACGTAAGTCAGCAGAGCATGTAGTCAATTTGCAGGAGAAGATGATAGTGTCACTACCTCCTGTCTCATCTGCAAAGATGCAGAAGCTCGACAGAGAAAAGACCGTCATCAACCTGTATGTGGCAGGTCACCCCATTGATGAAGTCTGGAGAGCCAGCGGTTTCAGAAGCCGAAGTTCTGTGTTCCGCATACTGAACAAGCATGGCATCAAGTTGAACCGTGGCAATCATTCTGGCCCAATCAAGAAAAAGGATTTGTCTGAAAATACACAAGGTAACGAATAAATAGGATGAATAAGATACTGTTTCTACATGGATTCTTTGCTACAGGCAGCTGCCCAATGGCGAAGGCACTAAGGGAAGCCTTTGAAGGACAAGCCATTGTGCTCACTCCCGATCTGCCTCTCCATCCCAAAGAGGCATTGAGGTACGTCCGCACGCTCATTGACAAGGAGAAGCCAAATTTGCTCATAGGCAACAGCTGTGGTGCTTTCCTTGCACAGATGCTCTCACCTGTCGCAGGCATTCCTGCCCTGCTCGGCAATCCTCACTTCAAGATGACGGACTTCCTGAGAGAACGTATTGGAGAACACGAGTATAAGGCTCCACGCATGGATGGCAACCAAAAGATTGTCATTGACCAATCACTCATCCATGAGTTTGAAGAGCTTGAATCCATACAGTTTGACTGTTGTAATCCATACTATAAGGATCGAGTGTGGGGACTCTTTGGTGAACAAGACACCCTGGCTCATTTTGAACCGATGTTCTTGCTGCACTATAACAACAGCTTTCATTTCCCGGGCGGACACACCCCCACAGAGCAAGAGGTCAAGACTTGGTATGTTCCTTTGGCACAGAAGATGCTCATGGATTATTCAGTAAAAGAAGAAAGATTTTTCCGCCATTTCAAGGGTGGAATGTACAGGTATATCCATTCCGCATATGACAGCGAGACTCAGGAGCGCATGGTGGTATATCAAGCACTGTATGGTGAGGAAGCCTACTGGGTACGTCCCGAGAAGATGTTTTTCGAGAAAATAACAAGAGACGGAAGGACATTTAACCGATTCACAGAAATAGACAGGTAAAGATGGAAACATTCAAAGACGTTATATCAGGCGACCAACTGGT